>PWGE01000064.1 GCA_003554345.1 Candidatus Sumerlaeota bacterium
CTTTGCCACCGGTGATGTCACAGGAAATGCAGCAAGAACTGGCGGTCTCGTAGGATATAAAAGTGAAGGAGACATTACCGGCAGTTTTGCAGAGGGCGCTGTTACAGGAGAACACATGCATACCGGCGGTTTAGTCGGTTGGGCGGACGACGACAGCATTATCTCTGAAAGCTATGCTACCGGTGAAGTAGAGGGAGAAGATAATGTGGGTGGACTGGCAGGCAGCAATTGGGAAGGTACTATTACCAACAGCTACTCTGCCGGACACGTATCAGGAGATACTAATGTGGGGGGACTGGTAGGCGATAATGACGGTGGCGAGGTAGAAAATTCATATTACGATCAGGAAACGAGTAATCAGGATGATGAAGGAAAAGGCATTCCCAAAACCACTGAAGAAATGATGAAGGAAGATACTTTTGATAACTGGGATTTTGAAGAAACCTGGGATATTTTAGAAGAAGAGAGTTATCCTTTTTTGAGATGGGAAGTAACAGCAGATTTTGCAGCAGAACCGACAGCCGGGTTATCGCCCCTGGAGGTTCAATTTACGGACAAATCAATTGTTGACATAGATACGTGGGAATGGGACTTTGGTGATGGAAACACTTCACATGAGCAAAACCCTTCTCATACCTACTGGCTCATCGGCACCTATACTGTAACTCTCAAAGTAACGGGGGAACTGGGCACAGACATCATGGAAAAAGAAATATCGGTGTATGAAGAAGAATTGGAAGCCGACTTTTCCGCCGTTCCCATGGAAGGTGAAGCACCCCTGGAAGTGGAGTTAACCGATGAATCCAGTGGTCCCATTGATAGCTGGCAATGGGATTTTGGCGATGACAACTCTTCTGAGGTACAGAATCCGGTTCATGAGTATGAGACCGCTGGGACATATACCGTAACACTAACGGTAAGCGGTGATTTAGGAGAAGATACCGCTGAACAGACAATTGAGGTTTACGAACCGCTGGCAGCCAATTTTACAGGAGAACCAACAGAAGGAACGGCACCTCTTACGGTAGAATTCACAGATACATCTGAGGGAAATATTGATTCCTGGCAATGGGAGTTTGGAGATGGTGAGACCTCCGATCAGCAACATCCTGTTCATACTTATGAAGAAGTAGGGGATTATTCAGTTTCCCTGACAGTCATAGATGAAGACCGCCCCAATGGAGAGGACACCCTTGAAAGAGTGAATTACATAAACGTGGTGGATTTTGCCGGCGGAAGCGGAACCCAAGCAGATCCTTATCTTGTAGAAACAGCAGAGCAACTGGACAATGTGAGAAATCATCTGGATGCTCATTTCGAGCAAATAGCCGACATCGACCTTGCTGTATATAATGATGAAGAAGGATGGGAGAGTATTGGTTCTTACTTAACCGCTTTTACCGGCACATATGATGGAAACAATTATCAAATTTCGAATCTTTTTATTGACCGTCCTGATATGAATTATATAGGCCTGTTTGCCAGTGTTAGCGGAGAACTTTCAAATGTTTCTCTTCAAGACGCCGAGGTCACCGGTGACACGGGTGTAGGAGCCCTGGCAGGTATCAGTAACGGCAGTATCTCCAACAGTCATGCCGAAGGAAATGTTACCGGTAATGAGGGCGTCGGTGTCCTGGCAGGGGCAGTCCTGGGTAATTCTCTTACCAAACACAGCTTTGCGATGGGAAAGGTAACAGGAACAGAATCTACTGGTGGCTTGATAGGTGGCATTCAGGGAGGAACCATTAATGGGTGTTATACCACAAGTACCGTCAACGGCGAATACGAAGTGGGAGGACTTATCGGCACGATAAAAGAAGAACATTCTCTGCTTAGTGAAAGCTATGCCACCGGAGAAGTAACTGGAAAACAAAATGTGGGTGGTCTTGTCGGATTAAAAGAACAAGGTGATGTACAGTACTCCTATTACGATAAGGAAACGACGGGACAGGACGATGCAGGAAAAGGGATACCCAAAACCACGAAGGAGATGATGCAAAAGGAGACATTCCAGGAATGGGATTTTGACAAAAGATGGAATATTATCGAAGAGGTGACCTACCCTCGTTTATACCGGGAACTGGTTGCTTATTTTATTGCCGGGCCCGGCAAAGGCTCTGTGCCCCTTGAAGTAGAATTTACCGATCACTCTATTGGTTTTATAGACTCCTGGCAGTGGGACTTCGATGATGGTGAAACCTGTGATGAACGCCATCCGGTTCATACCTTCGAAGAGGCTGGCACCTATGAGGTGACGTTAACGATTGAAAATACAAACAGAAAAGATACTTTTACTGAAGAGATAAACGTATATGAAGCTCCGCAAGCTGCATTTACCGCAGAGCCTGAAGAAGGTATCACACCGCTTGATGTGGCATTTACGGATGAGTCGGCAGGCGACATAGAAACGTGGTACTGGGATTTTGGAGACGGCACCACCAGTTTTCAACAATATCCTCAGCATACCTACCCAGAAGAGGGCACCTATGAGGTAGCCCTTTTCATAATATGTGAACACAATGGAATGGATTTCACCAGTCAAACTCTAACGGTTATCGAGCCGGAGAAAGAATATGACGCGGGGATAGTTTCCTATGATATTCCATCGCTGTATAAAGAGAAAGAAGAGGAACTAACTATTAAGGTTCGCAATACCGGCTATACTGAATGGGAAAAAGAAAGTGGCATCTACCTGGGAGCTGTTGATAATGAAGATAAGCTGGTACCTCCCGAGAACTGGCGGGTAGGTCTTACCCATGATGTAGAACCTGCACAGACTCATATCTTTACTATTCAAGTGTATCCTGAACAAACAGGTTTGTTCCTCACAGAATGGCAAATGGTCAAAGAAGATGGGGGATGGTTTGGTGAAATTCTCAGTAAAAGGGTCGAGGTAACTCAGTATACTGGCGTAGATGGCTCACTCTGGCGATTACTGAAGTAAAATACCAAAGTTGACGTTATATCAATTTCTTACATTAATAAAAAACAGAAAAAAAATGCTATCCGACTGATATCAGCTTTTCATCAGACCAAAGACCTATTTTTCTCCTTTCCGGTAGATTGGCTGTTAACACAATTCCTTTTTATTATGTCTATACGCTAATTTACAGAAAACACTGAACTGTCCTCTACGAGTATTTATTAAAAGAGCGGAAAGAACTTCTTCAGTTCTTCCCGCTCAAACATGAAAGCAATCAAGTTGCCAGGTATTAATCACCCATGACGTTATACTCAATCTCAGTATTACCAGTCGATATAACCATAATTAGGCTCATTGAGCTGACAACGCACTATATCGCCCCTTGAAACTGTTCCATTCGTTGGATCATAAGGTACTGCACTGAGCCATAGTCCACTCCCATCAACGTGCGTAAGGGTGTCTCCACCAAATGTGGTAATCCCCTCAGGTCCTCGTGAAAACAGTCCCCACATTCCATATACCTGAGAATAACGAGTAGCCCAATCGGTAAGAGGAGCATCAGAATGCAAATCATTATAAATTAAGTCATAATTCACATATCTCAGGAAGGGATACCACGGGTAAGCTTCCAGCATCTCAGATGTCACCCCATGTCCTGAGTAAAAAGGATCATCCAACCCAATATCGGTTAGATAGGCAACTGGAGTGGTCAACATGAAATTTAAATAATGCCACCCGGAATCTTCCGGAACACCTTCATAGCCACAGGGAGGATACTTGTTGTTGTCCACATAATAGCTTTCCAGAGCAGTAGCAATGCTCCTCATATCAGCCTGACATCTCGACACCTTGGCTCTGGTTTGAGCCTGCAGAAAATTGGGAATGGCAATAGCTGCCAGAATGGCAATAATAGCGACAACGATAAGCAATTCAATTAAAGTAAAACCTCGTCTCATCACAAACCTCCTTTTATTTATTGACATGATTTTCTTTCTCCTTTGTTTCTTCTGATATTATTATAATACAAATAAAATGAGTCCCCAAATTTTTATTCGTTTTTCTTTTTGCACACTGATATAATTTTATCTTTGTACTATTTTATATTTTATGCGTTTTTCTTTCCCCATTATTTTTATTTTATTAGAAATTATGACAGAAAAGCGGAATAAAAAACAGGAAAAGTAAGAGACAGAAAAAAAAAGGAAAGACTTATGATGAGATGAATCTGACTAGTATCTGCTGTAAGAACTTTCAGTTCTTAAGATAAGAGAAGAAATGTAGAGAATAAACCTCTGGCAAGTGTTTTCCAAATAAAAGAGCGGGAGGAATGTTTGATATTCCTCCCGCTCCCAAGCTTCTCAAATTATGAGCTTATTCCATTAATTGCCGTATACTTCATCCCATTGAACAGGCCCATAATCAGGTTCACCGACCTGTCCACGAACCAGGTCTCCACGAGACACGGTTCCATTCGTTGGATCATAGGGCATAGTACTTTCCCATAATGAGCCCTGTTCATCATGTAAAGCCTGTTCACCAAAGGTATATCTACCATCAGGACCACGTGAAATGAGCACCCACATTCCATAAATCCTGTTATAACGCTGAAATCGTGGTTCATTATCAATGTAATCACGATACAAAAAGTCGTAATTTATATAGCGAAAATTGGGAAGCCAGGGCATTTCTTCCAGATCCTCGGGACTGTAAATATCAGGGGGGAAAAAGGGATCTTCAATACCGGCGTCAGTCAGGTAAGCCACAGGAGTTGTTATCTTGTAATTCAGAAACCACCATCCTGTGTCTTCCGGTACGCCCTGGTAACCATCCGGCGGATATTCATTATGATCTACATAATAACTTTCCAGAGCAGTAGCAATAGTCCTCATATCAGCCTGACATCTCGACACCTTCGCTCTGGTCTGAGCCTGCAGAAAATTGGGAATAGCAATAGCTGCCAGAATGGCAATAATAGCGACAACAATTAAAAGCTCAATGAGAGTAAAACCTTTTCTCATAAATGTAACCTCCTTCTAATTTATATTATTTCCATAATCCTTACTTAAGCGTATTATATATTATAATATATAATCACTTTTTTCCAAAATTTCTTTTACAATATCAATTCTTTCTTTGTAATATTTTTTGTTTAAATAAACTGTTTTTATGCTGTATTCAATGTTTTTAGATTCTTGCCACAAAAAACTTATCGTGATATAATCTGGGAAATTTACTGTTTTTTTGAGTCTTTATATGAAAAAGAGGTTTTTTGTTTATCAATTAAGCATGAAGAAATAATAAAAAAGAAACTGTTATTAATTTTGGCCCAATATTCGATTATTTTTTTTCTTTTCCTGGCTGCTTATCTTCCTCATTACCTGAAAAATGGGTGTATTAATCAATGTGTTTTTATCCAAAAGTATTAATCCCCGCTTTTCAAATCGGTACCTATAAGGCCTTATCCCCTACAGAAATTGCTTCTACTTCTTCTTTATGGAGCCAGGATATTCATCGCCTGAAGCCCTGGCATAAAACAGGTAAAGGTAACTTCTGGGAGTCCTCTCAGTCCAAAGGTTCTCAACAGGTATTCGTAACCGGTCCCTGCTCCTCCATTCTTGACATAGGATGGAAACTCATACAAAAAGGATATATGGAAAACGGGGATGCTGCCATATGTACTTCCCAGCAAGAAGGGAGGGGACAAAAAGGGAGGTCCTGGATTTCTCCTCCCGGCAATCTTTACGCCGTATGGCGTCTCGATCTTCCGGCTAAACAATGGCAAAACCTTGTATCACTTCTTACCGGATATCTTTTAGCGCGAAGCCTTCGCGAAATGGGCTGGCATATTCAGATAAAATGGCCAAACGACTTGCTGTTCGAGGGCAAAAAAACAGGCGGAATTCTGGTAGAGAGTCGTGATAATGTTTTCCTGGCAGGTGTTGGTATTAATCTCATCTCTTCCCCCTTTCCTGAGGAAATAA
>PWGE01000342.1 GCA_003554345.1 Candidatus Sumerlaeota bacterium
AATGTTTTTCATGCGCTCGTATTCTCCGGAAAGAGCCAGGCTCCTCAGTGATAGTAAGATGCTATCAAGATTCTCATCCTCTTTGAAAAGTGGACAGAGACCGGCCTGTACGGGCTTTGTTTCTTCTTTACCCTGAATATTTATTTCTTCGATCATACAAAAATTCTGTACATGATCAGCATATCTCAGAAAAAATCTTTCAATCAGGTGAATAATACCGGAAGGCAGTGCATCCTCATACTGGGAGCCGGCAAGACTCGTTCTTTCCAGAAGTGCCTGTGCTTCCTGGTTGCAGTATTCAATCTTACCCCCTCTGGAAAGAACGATGATTCCGACAGGGAGGGCATTTATTAAAGAGGCTGTTCTTTCGCGGTATTTTTGTAAATTTTGAAAGATAAAAGCCTTATAAAGAAGGTGGCTGAGTGTGGTTGAGAAAAGCTGAATGAGAGAAATATCATCCTCAGTAAGGGGGGCGTTTTGTTTATTGGAAAAATTGATAACTCCCAGGCATTCATCATCCATCAGAAGGGGAACAGTACAAAAGGTTTCCCGGAGAGAATTACCCTTTTGTTTAAAAAGTTTTTCAGGAAGGTTATTGTCCGAAAGTGTAGAGGAGAGAGACTTTCTGTGTTTCGCAGCGTAATCTGCTATTTCTTTACCAGGATGAAGAGGGGAATCATGTATGTGCCCGGAGGTGTTTTCGGCAGCGGCCTTTAATATGAGAAAAGAGTCTTCTAATATCATCAAAGAACAATGGTGGACTTTTAATGTTCGAAGAGACACTTTGACAAGTGCCTCATAGAAAGCAGGTAATGTATCAATATTGTAAAGAGCGTTATTCAGACTTTCTAAAAACTGCTCAAATCTGACGGGAGAACTGGCTTCTTGTCTTCGTTTGTTCAAAATTAAAACTCTGTTTCTTTATATATGGATAATGATGTTTTATTTTTTCATCGCTTTTACGTTGTTCAGGTACATGAGAGCAGTGGTGCCAAGATTGTCTCGGATCGAAAGAGTGTTTATATAATCCAGAGCATCTGGCAGACCTTTTTTGGTTGCTACATGTTCTCCATCAATATAACCCTCAAGTGACTTATCATTCAAATCTATTTCATAACGGATGGTTTTCCAGGTGGAGAGTTTGTAAGGGATGGATTCTCCATGAAGACGCAATTTGGGATCTTTGGGGTTGACCATATAAAGGATCGTATGGATAGATTGCCTGAAGTCACGATCTTTTTCAAGGTATATTCCAAGCAGGTACTTGTTTTTGTGGTCACAGCGAAAGTCAAATTCAAAGACGAAGGTTCCACTTAAGGGTTCGAGGGGACGGTAAAAGTAGGCGGTGCCTTTCGGTTCTACTTTTTCGTACTGAGCACATTTTTGTCCTGAGAGACAGTCGATATTATCCACTACTTTCAGAGAGGCATAATCATATCCACCTTCCCACCCCTGGGGTAGTTTTCCCACCTCTTCCTTTTCAAAATCCTGTTGAAAAAGACAGGAGTCTTTCAACTTATTTTCTGTAGGTGACTCGCTCTTTTCCGGGGTAGTATCCTCCGGTTTCCTGGCACCAGCGGAGGTCTTGAACAGCTCGTCCAGCTCTTCTTCAGTTTTTTCTTCTGCCAGTGATTCTGCCTCTTCCTCTTCGATGGAATCCAACAGACTTTCTGTATCCTCATCTTCGGCAACTTCCTCATTACGTCCTTCCTGATCGCTTGTTTCTTCCTCTGGACCAATTGACATTATCTCATCTTCAACACTTTCTTCAAAGGAGTCAGGGGTCTCTTGCGGTTCAATTTCAATTTCTTTGCTTTTGGAAATGTTTACCTCTTCCTCCTTTTCTTCCTTGAGGCTGCTTGTGCCCTCACTGGCTTTATCCGGAGAATGCCCGGGTGTTGAAACCTCTTCTTCAGTATCAGAAGAGGATGTTTTTTCATCTTCTTCAGGGGGTTTTGAATTTTCTCCGGTTCTTTTATCGGATGGTACATCTTCTTTAACAGCGTCTTTTGGGCTCTCCGGTGGTGGGGCGACTTTTTCTGATGATGCTGGGGGTGGTGTCACTTTATCAGAACCAGTCGGCTCAGATGATTCTTTTCCGGTTCCTGCCGTTTTAGAACTGAGTTGCTGGACCTGTTCAAGAAGTTTACGGTCTCTTATGGATATTTGCCGGTATCTTATAAAGAGAAAAACGAGTATTAAAAAGAATATGCCTATAAGGATGCCTGCAATCGGTATAACAAACTGCTGTGAAATACCAGCATCACCAGGCTGTGAGGATCTTCGGGCAGCAATCTGTTGTAAAGCCTGGCGGGCTTCTATATTATTAGAATCCATAGATAATACCTGTCGAAAAGCTATTTCGGCATCTTCCAGGTTGTCTTCTGATAAGTGTTCCAGTCCTTCATTTATCAGGAGGTCTATATCCTCCCGGGCAACAGCTCTTTCTTCCTCTCTTTCTGTTCGCTCTTCTAATTCACTGATCTGCTCCCTTGCCATTTGCATATAGAGCAGAGCCTGGGAATTATCAGGATCTATCTCCAGGATTTGTTCCCACAGAGTAAGAGCTTCTCTGGGTTCCCGTTGTTCAAGTAAATGAAAAGCCTGCCTGTGTAAATGCCGTATATTAGCCTGTCTGCGCCTTTCTTCTTCTTCCCGGCGCCTCTCTTCGACCAATCGTTGACGTTGTACCTCATCAAGTTGACGGACAGCTTCTCTCAGTTCTTCAATGATGCGGTCCTGTTCAAGGGAAGTATGCAATAGTCTCTCTAATTGCTGGACATATAGAATATCATCACCAATTTCCCGTGCTCGTTCTATTTCCCTTTCAATATCGGCAGGGTCATCCAGGAGAGCTCTTCTTTCACGGGGTGTCGGCTCAGTTACTTCTTCAGTATATTGAACAACTTCTGCCATTAAAAACCCTTCCTGGCGCACAGAATTTTCTACTTCCTGAGCCAGGCTCCGGGAATCGTAACGTCCCAAGTAGACATTCCATTCCCCGTCTTCAGAGATAACTTCGACAGGATAATACCCCTCCATTTCGATGGTATTTTGATGCTCAATGGCTTCTTCCTGTTCAGCAAAACTTCCCAGGTAAACCCTGTAAATATCCCGTGGATCCGTTTCCGGATCTGGTTCGAAAAGAAATTCTTCTTCATCTTCAATACCGGCTTCTGTCAGAGAAATGACTTCTCCTCCAAAAAAGCCTTCTTTCTGAAGACTGTCGACGGTGTCTGATGCTGCCGGGGAAGAGGGGAAACGACCGACAAGAAGACTGTATGTGTCGTCTTCGTCCGGAATAAGTTCCACCGGAAAATATCCCAGCCTGTCCAGTTCTTCTTTGCGCATCTCTGCATCACGATAATCTAATTCTTCTCCCAGAACAATAGTATACATGTTTGAAGAAGATGTTTGCCGCACTATGAGGGGAGTGGCAAGAGAGGCAGATAATCGTTCAGGTGCCATCTTTGCCTCTTTTTTTTCTGCCCTCTCTTCCTGAAACTTTTCATATGTTTCTATGATTCTGATACTCTGGTTATTGCTTGAATGACACGGTGCAGTTAAAATGAAAAAGGGTGTTGCAAGAATGAAAAAGGAGAATAAATACCATACAGACTTTTTCTTCATAAAAATGGTTCCTTTCTTGATATTAAGTGTCTACTTTTTTTACATTTGTATTATAATAATTTTAGTTGAAAAGTTTACCTTTTTTTGAGGTTTATGATGAATTTGCGATATTCAGGTCCCTCTTATTTAAGAGGATTGTTTGAGAGTTATCGTTACGCACCGGCTGCCTGGTTTCTTTTTTTAGATTCCATGTATGGTGATATGGGGTATTTTCTGGCACTTTTACGGAGGTCTCAGAGGATTGATTTTGCCAGTTCCTTAAAACCCTTTCCCCGGTGTCTTCATTCTCCTTATTCTTCTATCAACTTGACGAGAAATATAAAAACAATAAGAAAAAAATTGTTACGTTATAAAATAATAGAAAAAGAACCGGAAGAACTTGTGAAAACCCTACATCAGAAAATAAAAACACTTCTTCCACGAAACGACTCCTTTAAAAATGTGTTTTATCATTATTATTGTGGGAATTTTCGGGCAGCCATTGATGTGCTGGAAAAAACCCAGACCTGTGAGGATGCCGGGGAAAATTGGCGCACCTTATGGAAAGGGCACCTCTTGTTTCATATGGGAGAAATACCGAAAGCCCGGGATGTTTTTTACAGCTTGAAGACAAAAGCCCCTGAAACGCAGTGGCAACTTGCTCTGATAGACTTATTGAATGAAAAGTATGACAGAGTGTCTCATAGACTGGAGGAACTGAGTAAAATAAAGAAAGAAAATGTCACCCACTCTCTCTATTTGTGTTCACTGTATCAGAACCCTGAACATTTCTTTTCTCATCTCTGCAGAATAAAGGGCTTGCTCTCCTTTCTTTCTAAAGAAGGGTGGTGTGAACTTAAAAAGATTTGCGAGGATAATGCCGAAAATCTGGCGAACCTTTTTCTTCGTTCAGAAATGTTTTTGAGCAGGGAGGAATTCGCAGAAGCAGCAAGTGGCTATCAGAAAATTCTGGAACAGTATCCTTACCAGGTTCGTCCTGTCATTGCTATCAATAACCTTGCCTGTCTCTTGAGCCGGCAAAAACAGTTTGCCAGGGCAGAAAGCCTTCTTCAGGAATGTGTAAAAAAGGAGCCGGATATACCTTTGTTTGTCAAAAATCTTTCCCGCTTGTATTCCAGGGAAATCGAAATGCTTTATCTGTACAGGTTTTATACGCTGGGACATATCTTGTTCCCTGTAAACAGTTTGTGTTTTGAAGATTATCCCTATCCACTAATGTTTACAACGAACAATATAAGGATGCAAGAACTCTATGAAACAATGGAGAAGGTATCCAAAAGCAGTGTAAATGTTCTTCTGCATGGAGAAAATGGTGTCGGCAAAGAAATTGTAGCGCGTTATCTTCATTGCCGCAGTCCTCGTGTAGATAACCCTTTTGTGGTTATTGACTGTTCATCTATTCCGGCTACTCTTATAGAAAGTGAGTTGTTTGGTTATGAGAAAGGAGCTTTTACAGGGGCTGAAACTTCTAAAGCCGGTAAAATTGAAAAGGCTGCACAGGGGACTTTATTTTTAGACGGCATCACACATATTCCCAGTGTAGTCCAGGCAAAATTGCTGCGCTTTATACAGTTCCGGGAATATTCACCGATAGGTTCAACGTATACAAAAAAAATAGATGTAAGGATAGTGGTCTCAACGACCATGAATGTGGAACAGGCTCTTCAAGAAGGATATTTCAGGCAGGATCTTTTTTTCCGCCTGAATGTATTGACACTGTATATTCCCTCACTTCGTGAAAGAACAGAAGATATTGTACCTTTATTTGAGATGTTTTTAAAACATTATTCTCAAAAATATAAAAAGGATGAGCCATGTTTTTCTAAAAATTTACGTCACTTTCTTTTCAATTATAGCTGGCCGGGGAATATTCGGGAACTGCAGAATTTTACGGAAAGACTTGTCCTCCTTGGAGAAAAAGAGGCGATTTCCCTTCAAAAAACTCAGGTAGAAAGACCCTGTCACCATGACAGTATACCTACAATGAATCTTAAAGAGCTGGAAAAGAGTGCCATGAAAAAAGCGCTACATATCTCCTCTTCCAATCGGGAAGCAGCGGAAATGCTGGGAATAAACCCCAGTACTCTCTGGCGGAAATTAAAGAATTATGATATGTACGATATATCTGCAAAAAAACAGGTAAAAGAAAATAAAAAAAGTAAAAAAAGCCGGTAGGGCTACAAAAAATGGGAGTAAATACGGGATACATGTTGTTATATGACAAAAAATGTGTTATAATAA
>PWGE01000317.1 GCA_003554345.1 Candidatus Sumerlaeota bacterium
CCGGGGTTTGTTTGTCTTTATTCCCTATCCTGACTATCCTGTTCATCGATGCAAATTTTCTGGTTTCTTATTCTTTCTGGCCTTATCTTGACTTCATCCCCGTATCATTGATGTAAAACACTTTTTCAGAACGCCATCCCTCTGCAAATGATACCGCTGCTACGATCTCAGGAAGATTTTTTTCTTTGTCAGGAAGTGAACAACCAGTGCAACCAGAAAGGTGTATAAAAGCCCCTGCAGGGCACCAGCCCAGGGCTCAGTCAAAATAGGACCAAACACCGCCGGAAAGAAACGATCAAGCAGAACCACTATGCCAAGAATATTTAACAGTGGTTGTACTAAGTTAGCCCATCCTACATACGCCACCATCGGATTCTGACCATTGGTTATGAGCAGATTGAACCACCTTTTACGGAATATATCAATGATAATGGTGAAGGACGCCAGGAGAAAAAGTGCCATGCCGCTGTTTACGAAAAGATAGCTGATAGTGACAGGATCTTTCTTTATACCTTCATCATACGGTTCAAATAACAATCCCAGGAGTATCCAGAATATTCCCCACTGAACAAGGCGTTTTAGAAATTGCTCAGCCCAGCTGCGGGATGAACGAACCAGGTACAGCGATACACCCGTTAACACGGTAAAGCTTAAAAGCGTGTAAGGTACCCAACGGGTATGGAGTCCATTGACAAGCACAATTATGAAAGCCACCATAACCCCCGCAATCAACCACAATCGTTGCCTGTCCCAGCTTAGTGACTTTTGAGGATGCTCTTTTCTTAATGTCTGCATCCATTCCAGCAAGAAGTCTCCGGCAATAGTGCCGGGAATAACAATAAATAAATACTTCATGGTGCCAATTTTCACCAGCCAATCAAACTCCACCAGCCAGGATAACCAAGCGGGTACATTGTCAGGGTCAATACCCGGTATGCTTGTTAATGTCCATATACTCTGGACCCAGCCACTTTCCCCGGAAGCCAGGACAGCTCCCATAACTATCCCCATGCAGCCAAGACGCAGGAGGATACTCTTGCGGGTAAACAACCAGATAAACGAACCATACACCGCGACATTTGCTAATATCATGATAATGATATCACTTCGGTAAAGATCAAAAGTGCTCCCGTCCGGCTGTTCCCACAGGTATAAAACAATAGCCAGTGCCAGCCAGCCAGCAATCTGGATGGTGTACTTCAAGCCGGCAGACAACTTGCCCGGAAAACGCCCCCAGACAAGGAACAAGAGCAGAAAACCACCAATCGCGGCAAACCAGGTGCCTGTCTCAGGACTGGGATTTATAGAATATGGCCGTATATGCTGAAGATATATACCAAACGCCCCCAGCAAAAAACCTCTTTTTATAATAAAAAGAACCAGCCTGCTTGTAGAAACCCCACGGGAAATTCTTTTAGAAAAAGCAAGAGGAATAGCAGCTCCCAGGGCAAACAGGAAAAAGGGGAATACAAGGTCGACCCAGGTGATACCAGGAACAGGTATAAAATCATGCGCTGGTGGCGGGGTCTGGGCGTGATACATCCATTCCGGCAAAATCCCCCTGGGAATAACGCCCGATAATACCATCGTTAAAATGGCAAAACCCCTAAGGGCATCCAGTGCCAGGGCTCGCTGTGCTGTCAGTGTACCTTGTGTGGAGTTCATAATAAATAATACCGCTCCTTTACTAAAACGTTTCAAATAATGCTCCTATTGTAATTTAAAAAAGCAGAATAAAAAGGGGAAGAAGCCAATTTTAAAAACTTGAAATTTCCTGCCAATACCTTTTAGAGGGTTTTTCGTAAACACTTGAAAGATACCGTATTAAAAAATAAACGTGAAAAGAGATTTATGATAAAAATAATATTATGACCGATAAGACCAATAAGAGATATAGGATCACGGAATTAGACAGACTCAAATAGTCTTATTTTCAGAGGAGTTATTGGCGCCAACTCAGAGTTGGCGCCACCAATCATGATTCCGCCAGAGTGAACTGTAAGTCGGGGATCGGCGCTCCCGGGGAAAGTGAATATTTTACTACTGGTTTTCTTTATTTTTTACATTGTTTTTCTATAAAATCTGCTTCTTGCAGATTTTTCTGAGGTCTTTATCCTCTTCATCCTGTGCATCGATGCAAATTTTCTGGTTTCTTAATCTTTTTGTTCTTATCCTGTTTTCATCATGTATATCCTTGTTACATCTTCTTTTCGCCGGGGCTGATTTTCTTTCTTCTTGAAAGTCCTTCTCTGGCGGGTTTGCAATTTTCTTTAAAATTTTTTATAAGATATTCCTGAAAGTTCACTCTGGCGGATTTGCGGGCTTGGCGAGCGTGATACATTCTTATTCTTTGTTCTTTCCCATTCTGACTACTGTCTCCTGCATTCTGACTCCTGAGAATAGTTTTATTTTCAGAGGAGAATATACCACGAAAAGCAAATAAAAACTCGAAATAAAGATAATATTCTCTTTTTCTGATATCCTGTACATCCTCTCTTCCATCGATGCAATTTTCTATATTTTTCTTTCTGGACTTATTCCGTAAATCCTTGTTGTGTTTTTTTCTGGCTATCTTCTTTCTTTTCCCGGATTTTATTTTCAGAAAAAAATGAGATATGACATCAAGCTTAAACAATGTTTTCCTGATCACTTCATGGCATGAATAGTTCCCAGAATACGGGAAAGAATGTCACTACCCCTTTTGTATGATTCCCCCAGAAATATACATGGATAATGTCGTGGCATTTGAAAACAAGCTATTTTATAATAAAATAGAACGAACGTTCAATAAAATATACGCAGGTTGCTGATTTATGCGCAGAGTGCTGTTCAAAAGTAAATTTCATGTTTTCGTCCTTCTATTTTGTACCGGAGCCCTGCTCTTCACAGGGTGCCGTTCTCTTTCCGGTGAAAAAAGGCGTTTAGAAGAAAGTACTTATTTCAGGGAAAAACTGCGTGAAAGAACCGCTACTTATGAGGAAAAATACCAGGGGGAAGTCTCCCTTGAAGACTGCTGGGAAATTGCCCGCCAGGAAAGCATCCCGCTGAGAAGCCAGGACCTTAGCAGAGAAATAAGCCGCCTTCAAAGACACATTGCCTTTGCCAATTTCCTGCCGGTAGTGGAAGCCGAAATGGATTATACCGCCTGGCACAGACAACCCGCTACTGATATCAGCGACATGGATGTAACACTCTTTGATCGCTTTGTTGTTCCTCTTCCTATCGATTACCTCCCCCTTCACGATAAAAGAATGCGAAATGCCGCCGTTTCAGCTCATATGCCCCTCTTTGTACCCAAAACCTGGTTCCTGTATTCCATGCGCCGACGGGGTGAAGAAATAGAAAATCTTTTGCATGATCTGACGGAACAAATGGTATATCTCCAGCTGGTATCTCAGTATTATCACTGTCTGTCCCTTCAACACTCTATCGATGTCCTGAAGACTCAACTGGATGCTGTTGAAAATTTATATAGAGAAGCCTCTGACTGGTATGAAGAAGGTCTGATTCTTTCCTGGGAACTCGAAGAAATAGAGATTATGGTCAGGCATAAAGAAAATGCTCTGCAGACAACTGAACGTCGGCTGGAAGAAGCCCTCGGAGAACTATGGATGAACACGGGCTTATCACCGTCAGCACCCTTTCAGTTACAGGAAAGTGAACCCTATCATGCTTTCGACTGGACCGAAAAAGAACAGGAAGAACTGATTTTAAAGGCTTTGCTTGAAAATCCGCGCATGTACATACATGATCATGAGGTTGATATCCAGGAGGACCAGGTAAAGATTGCCATAACCCGCTTCCTTCCGGAAATTAGCGGTTTTGCCCGCTATGAAGGCACCAGTAACGAAATGGCTCGTTATTCCACCAACTACTTATGGGGGGTGGCAGGCGTTCTTACCATCTTTGATGGTTTTGCCAACATCAATGAATACCGGGCAGCTCGCCGCAGAGCGGAGCAAACCTATTTGCAACGTGAAGAAGCCGGTCTCTCACTTATGTTGCAGGTCATCAAAGCATACAACAGGTTACAGGACAGCCTGGAGACACAGCAAATAATGAAGAAAAGTCTTTCTATGCAGGAATCGCACCTGGCAACAAAAGAGGCAGAATTTTCAGAAGGTATGATCACTCTTTCCGAACTTTTACAAGCCCGGGCCAAAAGAGACCAGGCAAAAATGAATAAACTGAACAGTCGTTACCAGGTACAGGTCAGTAAAAGTATGATGAATTATCTGGTGGGCGCGCCTATTGAGGAAGATTCAAAACGGAGTGAATAAATGCATAAAATCTTATTCATATCGCTGATCATTATATTATACCTGGGAGGGTGCACCGCTGATGACCCTCCTACAACTCCCGATGTCACACCGGAAGTGGAATGGTGGGAAGTGAAATATGACACATCGGAAATGACGCGCACTTTTCCCGGCGTAGTTCAGGCACCGTCGGAATCATATCTTTCCTTCCAGGTGGGTGGTCCCATTAAGGAAATCCCTGTTAACAGGGGAGAACTGGTAGAAAAGGGTGACATTCTGGCAAAGATAGACAGAAGAGATTATGAAAATAAATTGCAGGAAATTGATCATTCTCTGGAGAGTATGAAATCCGAACTGGAAATTATGCAGGAAGGTGCCCGGGAAGAAGATATCGCCGTACTGGAAGCCAAACTGAACGCTGCACAGGCTGCTAAAAAGGAGGCGTATCAGGATTACCAGCGATACAGCAATCTCCTGGAAAGAGAATCCATCCCTCGCGCTACGTACGAGAAAATAAAAGCCCTCTATAAGGTTCGCAAATCAGAGGTGGAAGTGGTGGAAAAAGAGCTGGAAAAAGCTCGAACCGGAGCCCGGGACGAAGAAATAGAGGGTATGAAGTCAAAGATAGAAGCAGCCAGGTCACAACGTCAGGAGGCTCTGAACGCTCTCTCTGATACAGATGTAAAAGCCCCTTTTACCGGTTATGTTGGCAATAAAATGGTCGAGGAACATGAACTGGTAAAACCCGGTCAGCCAGTGCTTTCTTTCTGGAAAAAGGACCGCTGGGAAGTGAAGGTGAACCTTCCGGAAAAGTATACTATAAAGGAACTCAAAGAATTTTACTGTCATTTTAAACGGCCTCTGCAAGAAACATTTTCCGCCGAACTCAAAGAACTGGGACACAAACCTCATTTTTCCCATCGCTCCTATCCTTTAATTCTTACCCTGGAAGAAAGCGCCCGGGAAAATATACTACCCGGTATGGCTGTAGATGTCGAAATACATTACCAACCTGCCGATCTTGAAAAATGGACTTCTGTTCCTCTTCAAGCATTATTTTCCGATATCGAGGGAAAAAGCCACGTGTATGTTTTTGATGAGGAAAAAGAGGTGATCATAAAACAGAAGGTTACCACCGGAAGACTGATGCAAGAGGATACCATACAGATCACGGAGGGTTTGAAGGAAGGAGAAAAAGTAGTCCTCAGCGGAGTACGTTTTCTCCAGCCCGAGCAGAAGGTAAAACTGGGTGAACAAAAAAAGGGAACATAAAAAGTCTTCCACTCTTTGCCCGCCATTACTCGTAAGTGTTTGACAGTCAGATGTATCGCATGAAATAAAGGTGACAAAACCCGATGAAACCAGCTGAATTTGCCCTGAATAATAAAATCTTCATACTTTTCCTGGCATTAAGTATTCTCCTCGGTGGAATATATTCATACATGAGAATGGGCAAACTGGAAGATCCCGAATTCACTGTAAGAACTGCTATCATTATCACACCATATTCCGGGGCAACACCTGTAGAAGTGGAGCAACAGGTTACCGATCCCCTGGAAGAAGCCGTACAGAAAACACCGGAATTAGA
>PWGE01000289.1 GCA_003554345.1 Candidatus Sumerlaeota bacterium
CCTCCAGTCGTAAAATAAAGGTCCCTTCGTTTTTGCGGGAAAATAAATAATTAAACAGAGCGGTCCTTACCCCTCCAATATGAAGGTTTCCGGTAGGTGAAGGTGCAAAACGTACTCTGGGTTTACTGTCCATTCGCGGTATTCCTTTCACTGTTGTTTTGATTGTCAAGATCATCTATATCCTGAAGTGATTTTTCATCGCCGTTATATATAGTGCTGTCTTCATAGATGTTCATGGAAATAACCGGGCAGTTGGCTGAACGAATAACTTTTTGAGCAACGCTGCCAAAAATTCTCATTTCCAGGGTGGAGTGACCATGAGTGGCCATGATGATGAGATCCATCTCCTTTTCTTTTGCCACTTCAACTATCTTTTGCCCCGGAACTCCTACTTCTACCATTTTTACATAGGGTACATCCTTGGGAATTAATTGGTGGGCAAGGTCTGTCAGTTTTTTGTAGATTTTTTTGTTGACGTAATCTTCAAATTGAGGAGGTTCCAGGGTGATATTTTCAAAATCGAATTCCGGGATTTCCAGGATGTTAAGCAGATAGATCTGGGCATCAAATGTTCTGGCGAAAAGAACAGCATACTCTAATGCCCGTCGGGAATAAAATGAAAAATCAATGGGTACCAGGATGTTTGAAATCTGCGGGTTTTCAAGGGTTTTTTTCCCCTCTGTGGATTGGTTTGAGTTTGTATTGTTCATGGGTAAAATAATCTTCCTTCCTTGTAATAAAGTTTTTCAACCCATTATAGCAAAATTATTTAAACTCTAAAATTGAGCTCCCGCACCCGGGGATAATTATATTAATAAGGAAGCATGAATACGTAAAAGTCAATGAAAGAGCCGGTTTAAAAGAACATAAAATGTGGCCATAAAGAGAGACAATACATCTTACCTCCCGGCTCCGGGCAGGAGTTATCTGTTTCTCTGTAAGTGTTTAAAAAGTAGCAGGGGCAGGCTATGAAAGAAAGGCGATTTTCTGAGTGGAGGCGACGTTTTCAGAGAATGCTGGATGGGGTTTGCCAGGCACCTGTCTCCGCCTGGTTTTACCGCAGCGATTTTTTCCCGGGGCCTTTATTACGGATTATCCTCTTTGTTTCCAGGTTAATTCTTCTGATGTTATTTCCCATTCTGATTCATTCATGCGCAGGGTATTGTTTTTTTCAGGAGGGAGATGCTGCGCATTTATTTTTTTGTAATTATAAAAGGTGGTTATAATAATAAAAAAAGATTTAATTTTTTTGTAAAATGTTTTCGTTGATTTTATCAGTAAGGCATATAAAATTTAAAGTAAGCAAAGGAGTGAAATGTTTTAAAAGAAAGGAGGTGGAAATTTAAATGAGAACGACTGGTGAAAACAGGAACAAAGTTTTTTCAGTATATTTATTCATTGTTTTTTTATTCATTGTGTCATCATCTCTCCTGGCAAATATTCAGGATATTGATCAGCCGCAACGTGTATGGAGTAAATCGGCAGGAGAATATCCGTGGTTTCAGGAGGATGACTCAACCCGCGCTTTTGCCCTGAATCCAGTTACCGGAAATGTTCTGGTTGGTTCGTTCCATTCTGAAGGGGGAATCTATATCTTATCCCATGACAATGGAGAAGTGGTTGGTAAGCTTGCCGGCTCAGATGAAATAATAACTGATTTTGGAGTTACATCATTAGCCGTGACCCATTCAGGGAAGATTTTTGCCACTAATTTGACATATGAACAGAATCATGTCAGCCATCTCTACTACTGGGAGTCGGAAGATGCCGATAATTATCAGGTTTTAACCACGAATTTTGATCACCGGGCTGGTGATTGGATGGATGCCTGTGAAGATGCCGCGGGAAATGTGAGAATTGTCATCAGCGGTCCTCAATTTACCCGAAATCCATATGTCAATTACATCTATTATAATTCTTCTGCCGACGGATGGTCGAACACCGTTTTGCAGATGAGTGGGGCGCCCTCTTCCGCGGATAATCTCAGAATGGCCACTATTGCACCTCAAAGCCACGATGAATACGAAATATGGTTGAAAGATATCAGTGATGAAATCTACAGGTTTTACCTGGATGGTAATTACAGGGAAAGAAGCCTTGATGCGGGTTCTCTCACTGTGATGAGTAATGTTATAAAGACTCCTGACAGCACCTATATAGCATCAGCTCCTACCAGTGGTGGTGGCCGGCTGGCTCTTTATGATGTTGAAGAGGGTCGAATGCTTGAAAACCACCCTTTTACTAATTCTAATACCAATGAAAATGCCACCGGTGATGTTGATTTAGCCGTTATAAATGAGTCCCTTTATATGATGGTGGGTGTTACTAATAACTCTGTTTCACTCTACCGGTCACAACAGCAACTTTCTGATGTGCCCGTTCACTGGCAAGCGACGGCTTCTGTTGATGAACCAACTCGTATGGATGATGAAAATATCTGGCTTACTGATCTGAATGAAGCGCTGACCCTGGCCCGCCGGGAAAATAAGAAGGTGCTGGTTTATTGTTACACCCCTCAAGCAGAAATGTGTCAGGAATATGATAATTATTTTGAGACTTCAGAATTCCGGGAAAAATTGCATGAATATATTCCTGTGCGCTTGAATATTGCTGAAGAAACCCATTACGCAAATGACTTGAATATATTTCGGGTGCCATCCATTATAATTATGGATCACCACGAGGAGGAAGTATTACGCATTACGGAACCACTTGAGCGGGAGGAACTTTATAACAGCCTTTAATCTTTATCGGGAGCTCTTTTTTAAATAAATACTTATTCCAATAAGAGCGGCTAAACCTGCGATTGCTGCAGCCAAACTGAGAAACCATGGGACGGGAAGAAAAGTGAGTTTAATGTCTTTGCTGCCTGCAGGTACTTCAAATCCGAGAAAGGCGGTATTGACGGTAATCATATCCTTCTTTTCTCCATCAATCTCAAGGTGCCAATCAGGGAAAGCCGGTATGGTCGTTGCTACCGATGTTTCTTCTTCAAAATTTCCGGACAGGTGATAAAAACCCTTTCCCTTTTCTTTTGTTTCCAGGGAAAAAGATTGTGGGGGGTCACCCAGGCTGTCTTTTTTGTTTTCCTGGATGAAAACAATGCGACTCTCATTTTCAATGACGTCATGTTGATTCTGAGTGATCCATTCTTTTAAATATTCTGTATCCTCATATGAAATGATGGTATCAGGTACATAGAATCGAGGATAAGCTCGGGGATTGTAAAAAAGTTCGGAATGCTTTTCGCCGGGAGTAAAATAGTCGGGTTCATCATGTTCAGCTATTACCCGGTAGTTGATAAAGGTGCCGCGGGGCATGGTGTTTTCGAGTACTACCTTTTCAACCGTCAATGGTTGGTTGAAAGGCAGATAAGTATAGTAATTCCCCATCCATTGACGCTGAGGATGGTAATGAGGCCATCTGTTAACAATAGTAAGGTCACTGGTTCGACTGTGAATTTTTTCGAATTCCTGAACTTTCCAGAAATCGTAGGTTTCTTCTAAATAGCGCAATGGTTTAATGATTTCTTCTTCTTCAGCCTGGATTCTCAGTCTGCCGGCAGTTTCTCCGCGTTTTAGGGGAGCTGGAGAGTCAATGGCATTGACCAACCCTATTCCTTTCCATTCGTGGGGTGAATCTGTTTCAAAAAGCACTTTTTCTGAGGTGGGAGGAAGAATACTGGTAGTGGTAACAACCCCTTCTTTAGAAGGGTTGCCAATGATGTAACGTACAGAAAGCATATCCAGAAGGAGTGGGGAAACAGCGTCGAGAAGTAACAGTTCATGATCAACCCTGGTGGGTTTTCTTACCTGGAACAACTCAAAAAATTGAGCATAATCTTTGTACAGGAGGGGGTTGAGACCCTGGATACCTTCCAGTCCAAACCATTGCATGAAATTAGGACTGCCAAAATGTAAAATACGACGGTCATAAGCGTCTTTGCCATGGAGTTGGGTGTAATTATAACCGGCCACCCTGTATTCTGAAGGTGAAGGCATTTCGGTTTGGAGATACTGTATATGGGGAGGGATTTCAAATTCGTCCCAGCCTATTTCACGATAATCGTACCGAAACTGAAAAAACCAGCCATTGAATAGAAGAACACCTATTACCGGTAAGAGAGCAAATTTTTGATTGTGAATTATATAAAATAAGCCGATTCCCAGAAGGTTGACTCCTGCACAGGTAAGAAGAAAGGCTGGTGGGGAGAGCAGTATGAGCATAGATAAAGAAGTGGGAGGTAAGAGTATGTCCCGGGCAAAAAATACACCTGATGCGACGAAAATAAGAGAGCAGCAGAATACGATGAGTGATATCAGCCGGCTTTTCTCAGAACGGGAAACTCTGAAAGAACTATCAAGCCACCAGGCAAGAAAAAAGGGTAGAGTTGCCAGGCTGAGCATAAGAGCCCGGGAAGGATTGATGATTTTATCAAGTACGGGAATGAATTGAAAAAACCAGTAAAGACCGTATTGACCGAGAGCCAGTAAGAAACCCGTAATAAAGATAACATAATAGACACTCAGGCCGGTGAATTTTTTGAGTCCCAGGAAAAGGGGAAATATACCGATAAGTCCGACAAAAATGGTTTTGTCCAGGTTTTCCGGCGTGCTTATACCACCAAGCAGAGAAAGGGGTATTTCATGGAAGTGCAGTTGTTGTTCAAAAATTCTCCCCGCTTCGACAGTGGTCCTCAGTGTCATGGGTACCATGCGTACCAGCGAGATCAAAGTGGGTAGGGCAAGAAGAAAAGTGAAAAAACCGATAAATGCCAGCTGTAAAAAAATGATTCTTATATTCCTGAACCTGGCTTTTACAAGAAAGGTGACTGCTGTAAGCAGTACCAGGACAGTTGCATACAGAGAGGTGTGGACATTGCCAATGTGGAAGATGAGGGCCAGGACAATGGGTACACCGGTGAGATAATGAGAAAGCCTGTTTTTTTCGAAAGCTCTGATAGTCAGGGAGAGCAAGAAGGGGAGGTAAACCATGGCAAAGAATATGACGGGATTAATGAATTTCCCCTGGATGCCGCCTGATAGAGCGAAAAGAAGTGCGCCGGCAAAAGAGGGGCCCACTCTGAATTTCAGGATTCGCAGACCGGTATAGGTCAGGACAAAGGCGAGTAAATGATGAAGAAAAGTGAAAAGGTTATAGGCAAAAGTATCCGGAAGGAAATAAAATAACCAGCGCAAAGGGTAAATGGTGGCGTTTTGAATGTTATAAACCAGAGGACTGCCGCCACTGATGAAACTTTCCCAGGTACTCAGGTCGGGAAACTGATAGAGGGTGAACATGGGAAAAAGCAGAAGTAAATTATCGCCGTCCAGCGAAATTCCCTGAAAACGGTAATAAAATAGCAGTGTTGCAACAAAAAGCAGGGAAAGAGCGCTGAAATCTTTTTTGCCAGCCATAGGAGTAAGCTCATTATAGTATATTTTTATAAAGGTGGTAGGAATTTTAACAGAATATCACAAACAGAAGCATGGTGAACAGCCCCTTTATTTTGTTGCCCGGAAAATATACGATAGCTTTTTCGGGAACTTACAGGATACGCTCTCATACGGAATACTCCTCTGAAAATAGACTCTTCATAATACAATGTACTTTGATAAAAAACTTGAACCTCACTATTGGCTTGCTGCTTCCCTGGGAGCGCCGATCTCCGACTTACAGTCCGCCTCTGGCGGAATCGGCATCTTATTCTTATTTTCATTGTTGGTGGCGTTAGCACTCGTGCTGACATGAATAACTCCTCTGAAAATAAAACCCTGGAAAAGAGGTTTTACATCGATAATACGGTGATGAAGTCGAGATAAGTCCAGAAAGAATAAGAAACCAGA
>PWGE01000031.1 GCA_003554345.1 Candidatus Sumerlaeota bacterium
AAATTGTCGGTACAAATCTTGGGGTGGGGGATATAGAAACGAAGGAAAGGAAAAGTTTTTTTCTGGGTGATAAACACCTGCCCTCTGTTATTTACAGAAATAATATTTTGTATCATAGCCGGGGGAGCCTGTTTAACCTCAAAATGGAAAATGACATGTCGTTATCTCCACGTCAAATACCTCTTGAAGAGGTGCCTGAAACCGACCATTTAAAAAACATTTCTCCCCGGAATGATATCCTTTATGAACCTCGTTCTGCCACCAGTCTTTCAGGTGTTCCCCAGATTCACCAGGTATATGATACCCCGGCCGACTTTAATGGACATGCTGCTTGTGGTGCTACGTCTGCCCTTATCGCTCTGCAATATTATGATATTCTACCTTCCCGTGATCCTGCCGGGTGGTATGTTTCTGAACAGTATACCTATAATAATGTTACCTATGACCAGTGGACTAATGATCCCAATGGGAACAGGAGTTACGGAGGATATGGCTATATTGCCCAGGATACTGAATGGTACGGCACTCCCGATCGAGGTGATGAACATACCAGTTATTGGATGAGAGAATATTTTGTGAACCATGATCTTGAGTCTGCTGTGGACTGGTCAACCAGTTGGAACACATTAACATCAGAAATAAACAATGAATATCCGTTTGTTTTACTATTTTCCAATCGCCTGACAGGTGGTCATTATATTACCACAGTGGGCTATGTGGAGGATCAGTATACTGCTCTATTCAATGATCCTTACGGAGACCAGAACACTCCAAACTGGCCCAGCAATGATGGGAAAGAGGTTGCTTATGACTGGCCGGGATATAACTATGGAAATGAAAACTTAGACAATGTCCATCTTTTTGTGTATGCCCGCGATACATACTCTTCTTCGGAGGAATATTCTTCAGGAGACTGGGTTAAAACAACAGCTGATCCCACCTTAAATCTTCGGGCTGGACCGGGCACCGACTATGATATTCTCGATGGATTATCATACCAGACTCTGGCTGTTATTATTGAGCATGAGGACAATGGAATATACCGCACCAATAATCACTGGTGGAAGGTAAGGGTTGAGGAAAGTAATAAGGAAGGATGGCTTGCTGAATATTTTCTGGAAACTGCTGATTCTCCCTGTAGGGTGAGTACACCGTACCAGCCTGATGGAACGAGTAGCGGCAATATCAATCAAACCCTTTCTTTTTCTACCGGAGGGGCAGAATGTGAATGTGGCGCCGGGGTAGAGTACCGTTTTGACTGGGATGATGGAACTTATTCAGGCTGGAGCACTTCTGCCAGTGCCGGCACATCCTGGAGTTCGGGGGGCGTTTATGAGATAAGGGTTCGGGCAAGGTGTCTGGAAGATAACTCTGTTGAATCAGACTGGTCTGCTGTTAAAGAAGTGGCCATTTACACTCCTCCTCAGGCAGATTTTGAGGTTGACAGGATGGTAGTGGAGCCGGGGTCAACCGTTCAGTTTACAGACATATCTTCGGGAGATATTGATGAGTATGCCTGGGAGTTTGGTGATGGTGGTACCAGTTCATCAGCAAGTCCCTCTCATCATTTTGAGGAAACAGGAAGTTATACTGTTTCTTTGCAGGTGCATGGACCCGGGGGAAGTGATAGTATGACCAGGCAGGATTATATGCACGTTGTGGAGTCAATACCACAATACTCGGCTCACGTTGTATCTTATGACATACCGTCAGTAATGAAAGTAAACCAGACGTATGAACTAAAAGTAACATTACGTAATATGGGCTCCGAAACCTGGGAAAAAGATGACAACATCTATCTGGGAGCAGTGGGGGACCAGGATGATCTTACAGGTCCGGGAAATTATCGGGCCGGTTTAGAAAAAGAGGTGTTCCCCGGGGATAAGCACGTGTTTTATGTGCAATTAAATCCTGAAGAACCAGGCTTGTTTCTTACGGAATGGCGCATGTTAAAAGAAGGTTATAGCTGGTTTGGTGAAACGCTTTCAGAGGAAGTCCAGGTGGATGAAAAAACGGCCATAGATAGTTCTTGCTGGCACTTATTCAAATAAAAGGCTTTTTCTCTCATTATCTTCTTTTTCTGAAAAGAAAAGCTCTCCTGTTTTAACTTGATGAAGCAAGTTTTCTATTATTTCCAGTATTCTTACGTGAAAGCAACCATTTTTTGATAACTTTGTTTTCAAATAAAAATATTTATACTCTATATTAAATTCTCTGAAAAAACTGAGCCTTGAACTGTTGATAGCAGCGAGCAGAACTTTATGAGTGCTGGAAAAGAAAAAACACTGGGAGAAATTTTATCCCGGTATCCTTATTATGAAGTAGAATATCTTTACAAGCAGTGGAAAGGCAAAAAAACTTCAACTGTAAGCAAGTTTGATGTCATCCTGGCTTTACTCCTTTTTGAAAATGGCGATGCTTTTTCACTGGGAGGTGGATTCTTGCTGTTCCTCATTCCTGAGATCTTAAACTATATGGCGGCATTGAATAAAACGGAAACTCTTTTTCTGGCAGGACTCATTCGAATGACAATGGGAGTGATTATAACCACTTTTATGCTGGCCCATAGAGTGACGAGTATTTATATCTTGATTGCTTTTTATCTTTTTTATACTGCTTTTCGAAGTTTATCCAGATATCGTGGTATGAGAGAGAACTATCTCAGTTTAAAATCTGAAATATCTCCGGATAAAGATCTGGAAAAGGCCTTTGTGGATATGAAAAGAGAAGGGGTCTTTGCTGATGGCAGCCGGATTATTTTTAAAAAAGGAAGAAGAACCTGGTATGGTTGTTTTGGAAAAGAGAGGGTCTTTTTTATTCTGCCAGGTGCTGCTGAACTGGTAAGCTTTTCCCGGGAGATTTTTTATATGAGAATATTAGATGCTCAACAAAAAGAGTCCCGGTATAAGGTTCTGATGCAAATGGGGGATCAGACACTCGAGGGGTGGATAGACCAGGTTGTTTATGAGCGATATTGTGACTGGAAGGAATGTGGCGGGCCTGATATTGCGGTTCCTCTTTATCAGAGAATTCGACCTTCATAAATGAGAATGAAATATCTCACCTCATGTAACTTCTTCAGGCATTGTGACTGTTGAAGCAGTCCCTGCCTTCTTATAGAGTTTCATCCTTTTTTTAGCAGGAAATTTTATAAACAGAGAATTTCTTTTAAATCAAAAATATAAAAAACCGGCAGACTGTACTTTATCATCTATCAAAGATCATAACTGGACACTCTTTTGTATTTTGTTACCATGATAGGTCATTTTACAATATATCTCTTGAATTATTTATACGATTCTTCCCTGTATATTAAGATATAAGATGTTTGTTTTTAAACCCATGCTCAAGGAGAATGTCGATATATGAGTGAAGAGACTAAAGAAAAACAACGCAAATTCAAAATTCGTATTAATCCACCTGTTTTTCTTTCATCAGCTGTTTTGATTCTCGTGTTTGTGCTTTTCACTATGTTTAATCCTGCTCGTGCGGAAAGAATATTTGAGGCGGTTCAGAACTGGATTATTATTCATGCTGGTTGGTTCTATATTCTTGCTGTTGCTTTCTTTTTGATTTTTGTGGTATATTTAGCTTTTTCGAAAAAAGGACATATAAAACTTGGACCGGACCACAGCACTCCAGACTTCAGTTATCTTTCCTGGTTTGCCATGCTTTTTTCAGCAGGCATGGGTATAGGTTTATTGTTTTTCAGTGTAGCTGAACCTGTTATGCATTACATGGACCCTCCGGCACTGGAAGGGGGTACGGTAGAAGCAGCTCGGGAAGCGATGAAGATAACCTTTTTTCATTGGGGTGTCCATGCATGGGCGATATATGCTGTGATGGCTTTGTCGTTAGCTTACTTTTCTTTTCGCCATAATTTACCCATAAGAGTGCGTTCTGCTTTTTATCCCATTATTGGTGACAGGATAAATGGTCCAATAGGGCATGTGATTGACTCTTTTGCTGTTATTGCCACCCTTTTTGGCGTTGCCACCTCTCTTGGAGTGGGAGTTCTCCAGGTAAATGCAGGGTTACACTATATCTTTGGTATAGCTCATTCCACCGGTGTTCAGATTACCCTCATTGTTATTATCACCCTGTTTGCAACCGGCTCCGTGGTGTCGGGACTGGATAAAGGAATCCGGCGCATCTCTGAACTGAATATAACACTGGCGCTTTTGTTGCTGATATTTGTTTTATTTATGGGTCCTACTCTTCATATTTTGCAGACTCTCGTTCAAAATGTGGGGAATTACGTATCGGATGTGGTGGAACAGACCTTCCATCTTTATGCGTATGATCCCGGTGACTGGATTGGAGGATGGACCCTTTTTTACTGGGGATGGTGGATTTCCTGGTCACCTTTTGTGGGTATGTTTGTTGCTCGGGTATCAAGAGGACGGACAATCAGAGAATTCGTCATAGGTGTTTTGATGGTACCTGTGGGTTTTACCTTTGTATGGATGACGTTCTTTGGTAATACTGCGATTGATATGATCATGAACAGAGGGATTACCCAACTGTATGATGCAGTGGCTGCCGATGAAGCAGTAGCAATGTTTCAATTTTTCGAACATCTGCCATTTTCAATGGTTGTTTCTGTATTGGCTACTATACTCATAATTACCTTTTTTATTACCTCTTCCGATTCGGGTTCGCTGGTTATTGATATGATGACGAATAATGTTAAACAGGAAGGACCCGTCTGGCAAAGAGTTTTCTGGGCATTTACAGAAGGAGCTGTGGCGATTGCCCTGCTTCTTGCAGGAGGACTGGAAGCCCTGCAAACAGGTGCTATAGCCAGTGCGCTTCCCTTTACTATCATTCTTCTCTTTATCTGCGGCGGACTTTTTAGAGCCTTACAGAAGGATGTTATAAAACAGAAAACTTGCAGTAATGTTACTCTTACGGATTCTTCAACCGCATCTTTTCCCTGGCAAAAACGCTTGCAGAATATTATTCACTACCCCGGAAAAGAAGACGTACTGGACTTTATTAAGAATACGGTGCGTCCTGCAATGGAAGAAGTTGCCGCAGTCTTTGAGAAAAATGGAATAAAAACTGAAGTGGAAGAGGGGGAGGATGGTCGTGTATGGATAAAAGTCCTGCATCAGGAAGAGGATGATTTTTTCTACTCTGTTCGTCCAACCTTATATAATACTCCTACCTTTATGTATGATAATACTGAAAAGGATGATGATGAGCAGACCTATTACCGGGCGGAAGTGTACCTGAAAGAAGGCGGACAGAATTATGACCTGATGGGTTGGGCAAAAGAGCAGATTATAAACAATATCATCGATCAGTATGAAACACATATTCATTATCTTAATATTGTGAGATAAAAATAGTTGAAATCATTCGACAGAGAACTTGCTTTTGCTTTCCATAAAATATAGACGGTACCGGTATTTTCAGAATACTCCTCTGAAAATGGAACTAACCTCAGGAGTCAGAATGAAAAAAAAGAATAAGAATGTATCACGCGAAGCTCGCAAAGCCCGCAAAGTAATACCTTATAAGAAAATATTAAAGAAGGTTGCAAATACGTCAGCGTGAACTTTCAGGAAGACAGAAAATTAGCCCCAAAAACATGATATTATCTTTTTTTCGTGTTCTTTCGTGCTTTTCGTGGTTTATTCTTCTCTGTAAATAGACTCTTCAAAATATAGTATACGTTGCTATAAAAACTTTCACTTCATGAATGTATTTCTGGTTCCCTGGGAGCGCCGATCTCCGAATCGGCTCTGGTTGCCCTGAAAAAATACCTTGAGAAAGTATAATTCAGAAACCCACTGTTAAAATGGAAATAATGCTCTATTTTCATGATTGGTGGCGC
>PWGE01000139.1 GCA_003554345.1 Candidatus Sumerlaeota bacterium
ATTCGGGTTGACTCTTCCAGTCCCCGGGTTGTTCAGATTAACTATGATGTCTATAATCACCGCGGGAAGCCAGTGGATATGGAGATATATCTTTCCACTGATGGAGGAGAGCATTATACAAAACGCCTTTCTTCCCTGGAAGGTGATGTGCGGAATGTGGAGAGTGGTACAAATAAGCTGATCAAATGGGACGCCTATCAGGATTTAGGAGCAGTACATGGAGATGATTTTCGACTGAAAGTGGTGGCTTACAGTCACCCGGTGGAAAGATATGACATTATCGTAAATGCGGGTTCTTTAGGAGCAGTAGCTGCTGCTTTACAGGCGGCACGGGACAACCCGGAGGCAGAGATACTTCTGCTTGAACCGACCGACTGGTTGGGGGGTCAGGCAACCTCGCAGGGTGTTTCTGCCATTGATAATGCCTATACCACGCATATGGTGGATACACCTGAATTTTATGCCAGAGACTGGATGGAGTTTCAGGAGCTGGTTAGAGAAAATCCGGAAGAGGCACCCGGTACTGGCTTTGCCGGCGAAAATGCCTGTTGGGTGAGTCGTTTTTCCTATGATCCCCGTACCGGCGCCTGGGCTTTTGAAAAAATGATAGAAGAAAAACCGAATATTACCTACCGGGATATGTCGGTTGTAAAAGATGTCTCGACCATGCCTGTTTTTGATGAATATGGCGATGGAAAAGAAATAACCGCTCTGGAAATCATAGAGCGTACTCCTATCAATGATTATGAGCCTTTTGACCGTTTTCTTTCAGAAGAAATTCCTGATTGGTATTCCTATGAGGATTCTCCTTATTTTTCAAAAGAAACTACTGTGATTTTACCGCAAGATTCTGGAAAAGGGATGACGGTGATAGATGGTTCAGAGTTTGGAGATATCATAGTACTGGCGGATGCCAGGTATACAGTGGGCAGAGAACTGGAAACAGAAGAAATCGGAGAAGATGGTGAGTTGCCGGAACTCAATGAAAGAGGGACTCAATCATTTGTTTTTACCTTCTGCGTCACAGGGAGCGAAGAGTTTGATGAGGCAGATGACGTGAAAGAACCTTTCCCGGGCTTTATGGATTATTATGAACAACAGGTAGATGATTACTTTTCGCTGGGGACCCACAGCTGGCAACGTGTCTGGACGTATCGAAGAGTGCTTAATGCGGGAGGACCATGGGAAATGGATACTGTCAATAAAGATGATGTGTCCATGCAAAACTGGTATCCGGGAAATGATTACCCATATGGAACCCTTTACAAAAATATTGAAGAAGCCCGAAAGGAAAAGGATGACTGGCAGGGTGGTGTGATGCTGGATGAGATTGAACAGGCTGAAAAACATGCACTGGCATATTACTTTTATTACAGGGATATAAAACCCGAGGAGATTCCTTTTGAAATCTACTTGTTACGGGGCGATGATGAACTCAATATGATGGATACCCACTCAGGTTTGTCTAAAAAACCTTACTTTAGAGGAACAAGGCGTATAGTAGGGTTAAATAATTTTCGCATAACAGAGCGCTTCTATAATACCCGTGAAGATGCTTCTCATTTTTATTATGATTCCATTGGAATAGGGAATTATCCTACAGATATTCACCCAAATCATGAATATGATTTTGGCATCACTCCGGAAGTTTTATATCCGGAGCCATTCTATATCCCATACCGCTCTCTGGCTTCTCATAATGTACGGAACCTGTTAGCTGCCGGGAAAAACTATGCGACAACTTTTATTACGAATGCCGGATATCGCCTCCATCCCATTGAGTGGGCGGCTGGCGTTGGTGCAGGCGGAGCAGCGGCTTTGATGGATACATATGACGTTACCAATTACGATCTGTTGGACATCCCCTTACTTCGTGAATTACAGGCTAACGTGAAGAAAAATTCACCTCTCTCATGGCCTGAACAGGATGATTCAAAAATGCCTGAAATTACGGGAGATGTGGTAATTAATGATTTTGCCCCCCCTTCTCCGGGTGACACTTTTCCCATAGAAGTATACCATCATGGCTCAGCAAAAGTAAAAGCCTTTTATCAGGGGGGAGAATTAGAAACATCTCATGAAAAAGTAAATGGCCGTTTTCTTATAGAGGATAATGTTATCGAAGATCCTTTAAAATGGGTGAGAATTGAATGTTACGATGAAGAAGGTGTTTATATGGAGTCATTAACAGTCAATGAGATTGGTGAAGACCTGACCGAGAAAATGGTGATAAATAATAATGAACCTGTCTATACCTCTATTCCTTTTGATATAGAAGTTGTTTTTCCTGTGGCAGATAAAGTGGCTCTCTATACAGAAGAAGGTTTTCTGGAAAAACAATCTACGCCTGTCGATGGCACATTCTACTTTGATTCAGTGGTACTAGATCACCGTTCTGCATGGATTGAAGCAAGAGGATATACAGATGATGATGAACTGGTCGGTACACTCCGACAGGATATAGCGTATGAAGATGGTTTTATAATGGTAAATGAGGGTGATCTGCCATTGACTGGAGAAGAGGTGCAGATACTGGTTTCTCATCAGGAAGCGGCTGAAATAAAGCTCCTTATAGACGGGTATACAGTGGGCGAAAGTGACGTTTCTCAAAACGGTTTGTTTGAGTTTTACCATACCTTTGAAGAAGCCGGCAAGTATTCTCTGGAAGCTTTATGCTACGATACAGATGGTTCTTTACTTGATACTTTAGAGACGACGGTTGAATCTCATCCTACAGATACATTTGTGGTTGTGAATAAAGGAGAAGATGTTAAAGCATTCGAACCATTTACAGTGAAAGTCTATCATCCCACAGCCCATAGTGCTTTTATAACTGCTGAGGATCAATGGGAACGAGGTGAGACAAGACAGCGGGTGGGACACTATCTTTTATGGGAAGATGAGGGCTTTAACACCCCTGGTGACCGCTGGATAGCTGTTTACTGCTATGATAGAGATGGTAATGAAATTGACCGTCTTGTTGCAGAGTTTGTCGTCCTGCCTGAGGATTAAGAAAAGGATAAAAAAAGACTTTTACGAGAAAATATTATCCTGTAAGATTATTTTTTGTCAAGAATGGATCGGACTTTATTGCAAAAATCTTTAATGGTAAACGGCTTCTGAATAAATTGTGCCTCGGTATCAAGTATATTATTATGTGTGATCACATTTGATGTATAGCCAGACATGTATAAAACTTTTATGCGGGGCTTCATTTTCTGTATGGCCTGTTGGAGTTCTTTACCGTTCATCTGGGGCATTATGAGATCTGTAATGAGAAGATGGATATCCCTGTCATAGGAATCGCAGAGAGATAAGGCTTCCCGGGGTTTTTCAGCAGAAAGAACTTTATACCCGTGATCTTCAAGAATCATTTTTGCTACAGATAAAATCTGGGGATCGTCTTCTACGATTAAGATGGTTTCCGAGCCCCCTTTTTCAACGGTTGGCTGATATTGCTTCTTGGATTCTACTTCTCCCTGGTGCCGGGGAAGATATATCTTGAAGGTTGTTCCTTTTCCAGGGGTACTGTCTACATCTATAAAGCCATTGTTTTGTCTGATAATACCATACACCGTAGGAAGGCCAAGACCGGTACCCTTTTCTGCTTCCTTGGTTGTAAAGAAGGGATCAAAGATCTTGTGAAGGGTTTCCCTTTTCATGCCACAGCCATTATCGCTTATGGACAGCAAGACATATTTGCCTGGTTTTATATGAGATTGAGGTGAAGAATAGAATGTATCAATAAAGATGTTTTCTGTTCTTATGGTGAGTTGACCTTTACCTTTAATAGCGTCTCTGGCATTGACACACAGGTTCGCCAGGATTTGATGAACCTGACCGGGATCGATTTTTACAGGTGTCACTTCCGATGCGGGGAGCCACTTAAGATCAATGTTTTCGCCGATAATGCGACCAAGCATGGCGAGCATTTCACTCAGAGTTTTGTTAAGATCCAGCGCTTGAGGTTTTACTGTTTGTTTTCGGGCAAAAGCGAGGAGTTGACCTGTTAATCTTGCAGATTGCTGAGCAGCCTTTTGTATTTCTTTAAGATTTTGAAAGAGGGGTTCTTTGCTCTCAATTTTGTTGAGGGCCATTTCTACATTACCCATGATGACTCCCAGCATATTATTAAAATCATGAGCCACACCACCAGCTAATCTTCCTACCGCCTCCATTTTCTGAACCTGCCGTAACTGGGCTTCCAGTTCCTTACGCTCCGTTTCCATTCGCTTATGTCTGGTGATATCCATTATCAATCCTACTTTACGAACAGGTTTGCCGTTTTTATCTCTTATGACACCTGCTGACTCTCTGACCCAGCGAATGTTCCCATCTTTTCTGATAATACGGAATTCATATTCCAGCGGCTTATCTTCGGATTGTCTGATAACAGGCTGATTCATACGTTTTACATAACTTCGATCAGCCGGGTATACCATCCTTAAAAAATCTTTTGAAGTGCCTTTGAATTCTCCTTCATCCAGCCCAAAAAGAGCTTCACATTCTTTCGACCAATAGAGTGAGTCAGTATTCAGGTCATATTCCCAGCTTCCTGCATTGGCAAAAGAATGAGCCTGGGAAAGTCTTTTTTCATTTTTTCTGAGGTTTTCTTCAACCTTTTTACGCTCGGTGAGAACTTTTTCACGCTCAGAGAGAAGTCTTGCAAGCCGGATATTGCTGTGACTGAGTTGCGATATAATATCTCCCAGATTATTAAAAAACCGTATAACTGCCTCAAGCTTCTCACGGCTCCAGCGTGGCACCTCTTTCAATGCTTGCAGATATTCCTTTTGATTGAAACCGTATTTTTGGGCTTGCTTTTTGAATGTATCAAGATTGATTTCTTCATCTTCAAAGAAAAATTGTCCGGAAAACAGGTTTGCCACATGGCTGTCTCCTGCATAAACAGGAGTGGCTACGTCCCACATATTATTTTTGCATTTGTATAATTTATACTGGCCCGGTTCGATATACCTTGCAAGTTCTCTGTCACTTTCGATGCAATGCTTTCTGGATTTTGGATGAGCTCTGTGAAAATCCCAGCAAATCTTTTGAAAGCCGGTTTTTGCCAGAATGTTTCCTTTAAGGTCTATAATAGCCATTCCAATACCTGTTAACTTATGAAAATCATCAATTAAGGACTGGAGGGTCCTGATGTCAATGATTTCTTCCAGGCGTATGGCGCCAGCTTTCCCTGTTGGGGGGAGTGTGCTGTTCACTTCTTTGGAATGTTTTTGAGCTTTTTGACGATGAGTTAAGTGGTGGTATATCCAGATATTACCCTTGAAAACATTATCTTCAAAGACCGGAATATAATCCTGTAACAGTATACGGCCGTCGTTGAGAATAACTTCTTGTCCCTTTACTTCTTTACGTTTTGAAATTAAAGTATCCCTGAGATTGGCAAACTGGCGGGGATTGGAGAGAAAAGGTTTGATTTTTTCGACAAGCTGAGGATAAGAGATTTCTTCTGGCGTATCCGGCGAAAGTGAGAAGTATTTGCAAAAGGAGGGATTGATCTGCAGTACTTTTCCTCTTTCATCTTCTATAACGACCCCTTCTTCCATGTTCTGAGCAAGATAAAGAAAATAAATGTAATGATTTTGAACCATTATTTGTAGCTTTTTACAGGAAATAATATTTTTCTTCCGGACTTTTTTCCTGCCTCTCCTCTGAAAATAAACTCTTCAAAATACAATGTACTTTAATAAAAAAAGTTGCACCTTACCATTGGCTTGCTGCTTTCCCGGGAGCGCCGATCTCCGACTTACAGACCGCCTATGGCGGGATTGGCCTCTTATTCTTAAAATAAAACCTTTTTGAGACGCAAAATATTG
>PWGE01000290.1 GCA_003554345.1 Candidatus Sumerlaeota bacterium
CGCGGGAAGTAAATGGTAAAGACAGACCCTTTGCCGGGATGGCTGGTCACGTCAATAAACCCGTGATTTTGCTTAACGATGCCATATACCGTTGGCAGCCCCAACCCGGTTCCTACCCCGCTCTTTTTAGTAGTATAAAATGGTTCAAAAATGTGTTTTTTTGTTTTGGCGTTCATCCCGCATCCGGTATCACTTACAGTTATGACAGCATACTCTCCCGGCGTATATTTATGAGAATCTTCATCGATGGTCACGTTAGAGGTTTCGATAGTTATCTGACCATCACCTTTTATGGCATCTCGGGCATTAATACAAAGATTAACCAGAAGCTGGTCGATCTGAGAAGGATCTATTTTTACAGGCCATACATCAGTACCGGGTTTCCAGGAAATAGTTACATTCTCACCGATAAGACGTCCAAGCATCTTAAGCATTCTTTCAATAGTTTTATTCAGATTAAGGATCCTGGGAGTAACAACCTGTTTCCTGGCAAAAGCCAACATCTGCCGTATCAAATCAGTAGAACGTTCAGCCGCTTTCTGAATCTGTATTAGATCTTCGTGAAGTCCATTCTCCTCCCCAATCTTTTGCATCATAATTTCTGTCTGGCCCAAAATAATTCCCAGAATATTATTAAAATCATGCGCAATACCACCTGCTAATCTGCCGACAGATTCTAACTTCTGTGACTGATTTAACTGCTCCTGTAATTCCTGGCGTTCTTTTTCTGCTTTCTTGCGCTCAGTAATATCACGACTGGAACTGACAATATTTTTGACTGTTCCATTGTTAATAATCGGGGTTAAGGTAGTCCACCAGTCTTTCGTTCCGCCAGGCAAATCCAGAGTGATCTCATAAGAAATCGGACGTTTATTTTGCACACAGGTTCTATATTTATCAGTTAAGATATCGCCAACCTTTTTGCCAAATAACTGCCGGGGTTTATTATTTTTGAACTCTGTGATAGAAATACCGGTTGCTTCCTGATGCGCCCTATTATTTCTTATATAAACAAATGTATTATTATCAAGCACTTTGATTAAAGACATAACATCCTGAGTCCCATTAAAGACCGCTTCATAATCATTCAGTAATTGTTTGCGTTCTAGTTCTAATTTTTTGAGCCTGGTAATATCAGAAAAAGTGATAACTACGGCATAGGGCTTGCTATCATCCTCCTTAAATAAAGGTGTGGTGTTAATATTAACCCATGATATTTTCCCGGATGTGTGTTTCACCCCCATAGTTATATCTCTACAGGGTTGACCGGTAGCCAGGGAACGCATGGAGGGATGCTCTGATTCGGGGAATTCTGACCCATCTTCCCGAATGGCATTTAATGTGAACCCTGTGGAATCATGTCTCGAGGCTTCTTCTTCAGTAATTCCAAAAACTCTCTCGGCTGCTTTATTCCAGTGCAGCATTCGTCCGGACGCATCCTGAAGAATGATGCCGTCGTAAGCATTATAAAATATGGCCCGATAGCGGGCTTCACTTTCAAGCAGCAACTGGTCGGCTTCATATTTTTCTTTTGCAAAGATCAGATCTCCGGCTACTTCCTTCAGCAAATCTATTTCATCCTGAGAGATCCTGTCTCCAGGCGTCATGCAAACAGTCAGTATTCCTGCCAGCGTTTTTCCCTGAATCATGGGAATGAGTATAGTTCTATGGGCAGAGTCTCTGTCATAATAGGAACATCCAGAACAGTAATTTACGGGATCAGTGACAATTATTGTTTTTTTTGTCTTTACAACATCTTTTATACATTCAGGAGCCAGGCTGTTTTCTCCGCCAGAAATTTTCCACTCTCTTTTTCCATGTTCCCCGGCACTGGCAACAGGCTGAATCACCTCATCATTATCCAGCAGAGCGATTTCAATATTCAGATAATGCCGGGTTTCCAGGAGAATATTGCAGGCACCTTTCATAATTGCCGACAGATCATTTTCCTGAACAATAAGCTGGTTGACATTTCGTATGGACATCAGGAGTGCATTCAAATCCTTAACCTTATCCTTTGCCTGTTTCGTTTCTGTGATATCAATGGCAAGTTCAAATCGTACATCACGACCATCAATCCACTGAATAATTTTATCGGTAATGAAATAGTCTCTTTTAACCACAGCATTATAGTATTCCCACTGGTAAGGCTTTCCTTTCTTTTTCAGGATAATATCGTTCGTACAAAATTCGCACGGTGCATCTTTATGTTGTAATACCCGATAACAGGTCTTACCAACCAGGTCTTTCTGGAAAATTCTTTTTGTATATTCGTTAGCGTATAAAATTTCATAGGTGCAGGGATCAGCTATGTACATTATTTCATTAATGCTTCCAAAAATCGAAAAAAGCTTCTGTTGTTCAAAACGGACAGACTCACTCAACTGTTTGCGTTCTGTAATATCCCTTACAATAGAAACAAGAGAGTCGTCTGTCAATCTACTGAGCTGTGCTTCAAAATGTTTGACCTCCCCCTGTAAGTCCAGCGTATATTCAAAAGTGTGAACCTTACCGGTTGTAAGACATTTCCTGAAATTTTGAAGGTGTCTTTCCGCTTCTTCTTTTCCAAATATTTCATGCAATGTTTTTCCTGGAACCTTATCAGAAGGAAAAGCGAGGAGACTTTCATCAGATGTGTACACCTCTTTAATAACGCCATGAATGTCTACGACAAACAAAATATCTGAAAGAGCTTGCGTTATGGCTGAGTTGCGTCTTCTGAACTCTTTTAGTTTCTGCTGTGAGGTGAAAAGTTTACAGGCCTGGTTAATTGACGAGAGAAGCGCTGTTTCATGAGGTTTTCCCTCTATAAAACCGTAAGGGGTTGCCTCCTCGATCTTGTGTATCGTCTCTCTGTCGGAGTATGACGATATAATAATCAGGGGAAGATCGTGTTTGTTAAGAATATCCCTGGCAGCGTTAATCCCCTGTCTTTTTCCTCCCAGGTCTATATCAAGAAGTATACAACCAATATCAGAGTTTTTGTTCATTGTATGCAGGATTTCCTCAGCACTCCGGACAAAGTAAACGCCATATCCGTGTTTTTCCAGAATCTTTTGTATGCTGTTATTTCCAGGTGTCTTTTTGCCTGCCAGAAGAATAGTTTTTAAATTATAGATATCCAGTACCACCTTTATCTCGATTTTTCTTATATCTACCAGAAATATTATATCAAAGTTTAATACATTTACTTTAGTGAAAAGGTCAGGTAAGGGGCGTACAAATCAAAAGTATTCCGCTTTATCTCAAGATAATACAGTCTCTGTCAAAGTAAAAGTCTGTAATTTTTCAGGTTGTTTGAACTCGCACATATTTAAACACAATTAGAAAGTTTATGGATGTTGCAAAAAATACATGCATACACAGTGAAAAAATAATCCAGTAAATATTCCTGGATAATCCTTTATAAGCAGTTTTTTAAAAAATAAAAGCTAAATAGCCCTCTGGAAATCAGAACAGGAAATACAACCAGAAGAACTTGGATGGAGAGGATAAACAAATCTCCGGCAAGAAGAAAATATTTCGCTCTTATTATACTTCTGAAAAATGGCGGTTTGTTTTCGTTGCGGGAAAAAGACGCCTTAAAACCCCTGATAGTCTTTATTTTGTCCCTTTCCCTTTCACAAGTAACAACACACGCACCCATGCAAGGTTTTATACAGGTATTCGTTTTACCAAAAACCCGGTGTTCAAGCATGAATCACAAAATAATTATTGAATACTGCTTATGGTAAAAATCTTCTGAGTGAGATAACAAATGATATAAAATACATGTATAACGATGCAGCAAAACAGAACTCCTGATTTTCAGGCACTTTTGTACGGCAATACGAAATTTAAAAACTGACAAATGATCTGGAAAAAACTTGCCAGGGAAAAATTCTCAACAGGAAAGAGGCTTTTCACAGAAACCCGTTCATTGCAAAGATATCTGGCAATTTTTATAATAATCGACCAAAAATAACCCCTTTATTATAAAACTATGATATAATTATAACTATGCAAAATTTACACAAAAAACATCTGGTTCTTATCATCGTTTTTTCAGTACTTATTGGCGCTCTCTTAGCTACAGCTATTATGTACAGAGCCGCTCCCGCTTTGATGATCCTGGAAGATGAAAGCCCTTATGACTTCGAGGAAACTATCAGCCGTTTTGAAAGGGAGGTGGAGGAAGCAGGCTGGAGTATTGTCGGATACCAGGACATGCAGGAAATCCTTGAGGGTCACGGACATGAAGTAATTGACATCAAGATATTTGAATTGTGTTCCGCACGGTATTCAGCCATCATTCTGAAAGAAGATGATGAGCGCAAAGTTTCCCCCCTTATGCCCTGCCGCGTCTCCATTTATAAAAAATCAAATGGTAATACCTATATTACCAGGTTGAACTCTCTTCTCATGGCACGCCCTTTTGGCGGATTGATCAATGAAGTCATGCAGGATGCTGCTGCTGAAACCGAAGAGATAATAGCAAAAGTTCTTCAGGATTAAAAGTCGAAAACCTTTCAGACATTACCTCATACATTACTTTTTGAACATCTGCTACATCCGGCTTTTCTTCAAGTTTCTGCTTTCTTTTTCTTTAAACCCTGTAAAAGATTTTTATGATATTCATTCAGCCTGAAAGATATAGAAAAGCAGGGTTTTTATAAATATGACACATATTTGAGCAAAGAATGAGTCCGCCATGCCCGCTGTTTTTGCATTTAAAGCAGCATAATTGCTCCGGCAATTACATATTGAGCAGGTCGGCAAAATAAAAATTTCTTCTTACAGTTTTTACAGACACAGCCATTCAATTTCTTTATCATCTCAAAACTGGCACCTGTAAAAAGAGGGGGGTTCACCCTATTATTAATCCATTTTATCCTATTAATAGCATAATTGATTACTTTCGTATATATGGTTCATAAGATAATAATAATGACTATTTTTATATTGACACTATAAGCGGCAATGTTAGCATATTAAAGAATGTATGTGGAGAATGTGTTGTTTCATTAATAATAGAAAGGATATGAAAAATTCTGGTAAAATATTGTCGAAAGTTGTTTCTTATTTCATGATTTAAGATACTAAGAAATAAAGAGTGAGATTTTTAAAAAAAATATACTATCTTATTTATCTGAAAAGGGGAGGGGATTGATCAATGCATTTAGGTATAGATGCTGGTTCTTCCACCGTAAAGGTCGTCCTGTTCTCTCCGGAAAAAAAACTGTTATTTACCTGCTATCAGAAGCATCACGGCAAGGTACGGCAGGTATTACTTGATTCACTCCGGCGAATAGATGAAAAATGGCGTGACATGCCACTAACAGTAGGAATGACGGGAACAACTGCAGGAAGAACAGCTGCTTGCCTGGAATTACCGTTCATGCAGGAAGTAAAGGCATTGTCTTCCTGGGTCAAAAGAAAGCATCCTGATGCCGGAGGTATAGTGGAAATCGGTGGCGAGGATGCCAAATTTGTTCTCCTGGAAAAAGAAAAGAACCCTATAATGAAAATGAACGGCAACTGTGCCGGCGGTACGGGTTCTTTTATTGAACAAATGGCTCAGTTGCTGGACGTGTCCCTGGAAAAACTTGATGCCCTTGCCCAGAAAAACAGCAGAACTCTGCCCATTGCTTCACGATGCGGCGTGTTTGCTAAAACAGATATTCAGTCCTTATTGAACCAGGGGTATCCCCGGGAAGATGTGGCATGGTCCATTTTCCAGGCAGCAGCAAATCAATATACCACCAGTCTTATGAGCGGGTTGGAACCCAAAGGGGTTCTTATCATGGGTGGAGGTCCTTTGACCCATTTTCAATC
>PWGE01000196.1 GCA_003554345.1 Candidatus Sumerlaeota bacterium
CGCGTTCTTTCGTGCTTTTCGTGGTTTATTCTCCTCTGAATCTAAACTTTTCAAAATAAAATATACATTGGTAAAAAACCTTTCACTTCACTATGGGCTTGCCGTTTTCCCGGGAGCGCTGATTCTTGACTTACAGTTCACTCTGGCGGAATCGGCATCTTATTCTTATTCTGAAAGTCCGCCTCTGGCGGATTCATGATTGGTGACCCCAGCTTCTGGGCGTGAGGAACTTTCTTGTGAGTTTTACTCTCAACTTCTCATTTTATTCACACCTGGACTTAACATAATGGCCAACCCTTCTACAGGCCACAGCACTTAAAAAAACATTAAAAAAATCCAAAATAAATTGTCAAAATGATTTAAAGTGTAGTATAATATCTATGATATTGATAGGATGGTAGTATTGATATAAAATGATAGCCTTATAAAAAAGTCAATACATGTAAAAGATGCTCTCAGAGGCATGTTACTGAAAGCAAAACAAAAATACAAACAGGAGGTCATCATGAGAAAATCTGGCTTCACTTTAATTGAATTGTTAATTGTCGTTGCTATTATTGCCATACTGGCAGCGATAGCAATTCCCAATTTTCTACAGGCTCAGGTAAGGTCCAAAGTTTCAAGGGTTCAAGCCGACATGCGGTCCATAGCTACGGGAATAGAATCATATTATGTAGATCATAATGAATATATACCCGACTATCCGGATGGAGTAAAGCTCGGAGACTGGGGACTTTTTTATAGATACTTGCCCCGACTGGTGTATTTGACGACACCAGTTGCTTATCTTACTTCTGTGCCCGGAGATCCTTTTGCAGAGGGGCCCGCCGCCAGCGAAATCCCCCAGCTCAGGGGTCCATATCTTAATCCAGATGGTACACCAATGTCCCCTTTAACGTTTGACTTCGCCAAACAACACCATGATTTGATTTCTGACAGAGATGCAGCTCATATTGGTGCATGGGAGCGTATTGCTGTAAATGTAGGATTACAACCCCAAAATCGTTCCCAGCTCACATGGGTACTAAGAAGTGTCGGACCGGATGGGATTTCCGTTCCTCTTTCCTATACCACTCAAGAATTGCGGGCACTGGGAGTAGACATTGGAGGAGGAGTCCCTTATGATCCCACCAATGGCACAATAAGTGCAGGTCAAATTTATCGCTCGAACATGAGGCAACATTAATCAAAATCGTCAAAAAATTGCATGAGGGAGAACCTGTAACAGGACCACAGTTTAAAAAAAATAACCTGACAGAACAGTTGTCACTTTAAACATTTTCGGTTATAAACGCCCGGCTGGTTTTACCTCCGGGCGTTTTTTTAGCAGATAAATGCAAAACAAAAGAAAGAAAAAGCCTTTGCAACATATTCTGATAGAGGACGCTTTTTTTATCGGATCATATCAACAGAATTTATAACAGGCTGGCAACTGAACGTCCAAATTGCACCAGGAAAAAAGCACCAAAACCCATAAGAAGAAGAAAACAGGCAGAAGAGAGCACAACACGAAACCTGTAACCAAAAGTTCGATGGGTCTTATGAGAGAAAAAGGAAACGAATAAAAGCCACAGAATATCACATCCCCAGTGCACAAGGACAAATATTAGAAAGTACATCAAACCATAATCAAACGCCTGAAGGATAAGAGCCGTCCCTATAGTTGCCCACCATACAAAAAAATGCGGATTAGCCAGACTGAGAAGGATTCCAGAACGAATATTTGAACCTGAAAGCGATTGAGGGGGTTTATCAACAGGCCGATGAATATTTTTGGCTACCTGCCAGGCCATTAAAAGGAGGAAGAGGCCCCCGAATAAATAAATAGAATCTTGTACAAGGGGAATATGAAAAATATGACCTATTCCCCAGTACAAGAGTATCATCAAAGGTATTTCTATAATACCATGTCCAATCGCAATAAATAATCCAGCTGAAGGAGAATACTTGCCGCGTTCCAGGGCTACCGCTGTCACCGGACCTGGGGCCATCACCCCTGATAATGATAATAATATCACCTGTACAAAAAAAGCTCCCACCTGTGTATCACCTCATTAGTGCAAAAATGAATGCCGTTTAAATAACTTTCCATAGTACCACAGGATACTCAAAATATAACCTTTTAAAGTATCGTCTACACTTAATGTGCTATCACATAAAAAGAGCGCTACAATTTTACCGCTGAAAGGTTGTTTTTTTATTCAAGACTGTTAGAAATAAAAAACATGATGGTATTTTTTATTCTCTAAGTGTATGTATTTTTTAAATCATCAACGTAAATTGCCAGATGTCTTTGTTTTATTTAATTTCCTTCTGCATTTCTGTAAAAAGATATTACAATTATATATGAAAAATTAACGGAGGTCTATTATGTGCCGAAAACATTTGATTCTTCTTATCTTAATCAGCTCTCTTACCCTGGTATTATCTGCTGCTTTACCCGAAATTTATTTTACAATTCCCTCTGAAGAAACAGAACACAGTGTTTCCATTTCTCCTTATCGTTTTGCCGGGTATACTCGTAATGCCGACGAGCTTACCATGAATGACGAACCTTTAGAAATATTCTCGACCGGAGCTTTTGCAGGAAGATTTCACCTGGAAGAAGGGAAAAACGAATTCATATTTCAAGCCAGCAATGAGCAGGGAATCGTTACCAGGGTAGTCACTGTTGACTATTCTCCTCCACCTGACAGAGAATTACCTGAAGAAGACATGTATATCTGGGACAGAGAAATGAAACCTCAAGAGAACATGACGTTGACAACAGGAGACCGTTTAGAGGTCCAGTGCCGGGCAACACCGGGAGAAGAATTACAATTTAAAATAGACGGTCTTACCGGTTATATGGCTATGAAAGAAATACCAGAAGACGTTGCTGGGAAAAAGGGTCTGTACCAGGGCAGATATACCATTCAGGACGATGATAAAGTAGAAGAGGCCGAAATAATATTCCGTCTGCGCAAAGGACTCTTTCGCTCCTTAGATGCCACAGCTGATGGCAAAGTAACCATTACTGATCAATTTCCCCGTACAGGAGTTATTAACAGCGACCTGACCAGTGTTCGTTCCGGACGAGGTGAAGCCCGATTGGGCGGAGCTCGCATGTTTTATGGTCATGAAGGACAACATGTAGTAGTAACGGGAAAGATCGGAAATCTGTATCGGGTGGCCTTAAGTTCAGACAGAACTGCCTGGATCAGTCAGAATGATATTGATCTTCTGTCGCCCCATAAAGCACTCCCTTATAACCTTATCGGCAATTATTCCCTTGAAAAAGACGAACATTCAGACTACATATCCATTCCGCTCACCTATAAAGTGCCTTATGATATATACACTGATGGCAATGCCCTTATTGCAGATATCTATTACTCTGCCTCCAACACCACCTGGGTAACAGATCGATTAAACTCCGAGATAATAAAAAAAGTGTCCTGGTACCAGGTAGAAGAAGATGTCTATCGGCTGCGGATAGACCTGAAGGACAATTTATGGGGCTACTTCGGTGAGTTCAATAATAACAGGCTGAAAATAGGAGTTAAACGTCCCCCGCAGGTTTCTTCGAATAGAGATAATCGCCTGGACGGGATGACTATTACCATTGACCCTGGACATATGGGACCAAGGGAAGATCCGGGGGCTATCGGCTCATTAGGAACAAAAGAGAAAAATGTAGCTCTTGCAGTATCAGAATTTCTTCAGGAGGAACTCAAAAAAGCCGGTGCCGATGTCATAATGACACGAGAAGGTCAATCTACCGTCACCTGGAATGAGAGACGAGAATCTATCCTGAATCACGAAGCAGACATGTGGATTTCCATCCATGCCAATTCTATCGGAATGGCAAGTAATCCGCTTGGTGTCTCAGGTACTTCAACCTACTACCGTCACCCTTTCAATCACGATTTTTCAGAAGCCGTCTTGAAAAGATTGCTCGATCTTGGTCTCAATAACTTTGGAAATATCAGCAGTTTTAACTTCTCACCGCTTCAGTTGACTCACTGCCCGACCTTGCTGGTAGAAACAGCTTTTATGTCTAATCCTGAAGACGAGGCAAAACTCATCGATCCGGAATGGCAGAAAAAAATGGCAAGAGCCATAACTGACGGTGTTATTGATTATATGGAAAAATATATTTCCGAGAAGTAGCAACTACTTCCGGAACAGGTAAAAGGTAATAAGCCTACATAGGGGTGCCGATATATCGGTTGCCCCCTCTTTCTTTTTATAAAACCAGTACTTCATAAACAGTGGTTCTTTAGAAAAATACTGAAGGGTGATAGATAGAATGCTTTTGATCTTAAAAGAAGAGTGCAATGTACTCAACAAAGAATTCATGCAAAATATTGTTTTGTTCTGAGGATTCTATCAAGGCGGATCTGTGACTGATCAACAGTTCTCTCCTGTAAAGAAACAGTATGTTTCTTTTTTCTGTATTGTTATAATAGTTTTCACTTTTTCTTAACCATCCTTAAAGAAATAAGCGATAATTTTACCAGATGATATAATATGTATTGATTAAGAGTCGCCCCCTGCTTGTACAGAAAAATATAATGAAAAAGCTGACCCTTCCTGCACTTAATGAACTTTCTTCACTTCGTTGCGGGGAAGAGGTATTGCTTAACGGCATTCTCTATACAGCCCGGGACGCAGCTCATAAGCGGTTAGTACAACTTATCAAGGAAGATGGTCATCTGCCGTTTCCACTTGAAAACAGTTTTCTTTATTATACCGGTCCCACCCCCGCTCCACCCGGTGCAGTGATTGGTTCCTGTGGTCCAACCACTTCTAAGAGAATGGACGATTACACCCCTCTTTTACTGGAAAGGGGAATAAAAGGCATCATCGGGAAAGGTCCTCGTAAAAGTGAAGTTTTTCAATCTTTCCAAAAGAACAGGGCAGTCTATTTTCATGCCTATGGAGGGTGTGGCGCCCTTTACAATAAAAGCATCGTCAACAACACATTAATTGCCTTTGAAGATCTGGGCGCCGAAGCTGTCTATAAATTAACCGTAAGGGATTTTCCAGTACTCGTGGCATTTGATGTATACGGTAATAATATCTTTCATTATTCAGATATTTAATCTCTGTACCCGCACATATTCTTTTTTCACTCATAGAAACACATTACAAGAAAAATGCTTATTTCTCAAACATTATGACAATAAAGGGCCAAACATTGTTATGAATGGAGATTGATGGTGCCTCATAATTACAATGAACAGATATAAATTCTAAGACTTCAGATGAGCCTTTTTGAGAAGCACTGGTATATGGAACCAGCCTGAAAGATAAGTCCTGACAAAAGAACTCAATAAAAACAGCTGAGCATACAAAGCGTAAGGACAACTCCCGGGTGTTGACCCTGTCCCCTTTTGACCTGAAATACACAGAATTCGGACAAGCACGCCAGGTCACAAAAAGCTCGCAATAAAGACCATGACAAACATCGTAAAAGAAACGTCAAATTATCTCGATGTAGATGCCGGTACCACCAGAGTGAACTTTCAGAATAAGAATAAGATGCCGTTTCCGCCAGAGTGAACTGTAAGTCGGAGATCGGCGCTCCCAGGAAGAGTGCATATTTAACTCATAGTTCTCTTTATTTTTCACATTGTTTTTCCTCAGAGACTGCTTCTTGCAGTTTTTCCTGAGGTCTTTATCCTCTTTATCCTGAACATCGATGCAAATTTTCTGTATTCTTAATCTTGTTGTTCTTATCCTGTTTCATGTCGAGTAGAGAGGTTATCAATGCTGTTTAGGTCACATGGCTTCCGTTGTATCCAAC
>PWGE01000363.1 GCA_003554345.1 Candidatus Sumerlaeota bacterium
CTCAGCAGACCCTTATCAATCCAACTGTTATCGGATTAAATGACTTTTTGTCCATGTTACCACGACGAAGACATATTTATTTTACGGGACCAGGCAGCATTCAAAACAACACATTCATAAAAAAGCAACTGAGGGAATATGCCCATTTTGTGGGAGAAGAAACCTTTCTTCAGTTTATTCCAGCCCTGGCTTATCTGGGGTATACTCATTATCAACAGAAAGATTTCACTGATATTATCACAGGTGAACCCCTGTATATCAGGCGTTCAGATGCAGAAATCGCGAAAGATTCACAATCATGAGTCCTCATCACGTTTTTGTGGCCCTCCTTCATCATCCCGCATATGATAAAAACCGGCAAATTGTCACCACATCTATTACCAATTTCGATATTCATGATATTTCCCGTACCTGCAGAACCTACGGTGTTGAAAAATTCTTCATTGTCCATCCCATGGAAAGCCAGAGGTTTTTTGCTCAACGTATTATTAAACACTGGCAGGAAGGATTCGGCAGTACCTATAACACGACCAGACGGGAGGCTCTATCTATTATCGAAGTAACCCCTGATCTCAAAGAAATGCTGGACCGTATAAAATATCGATATGGCACCAACCCCCTTACAGTGGCAACATCAGCCCGCAAAACGTCAAAAGACATCTCCTTTACTTCATTGAAAAATGACATTCACTCTGAGAAGGCTTCCTATCTGCTTTTACTGGGAACAGGCTGGGGTTTGCCTGACGAACTCATTGCAGGCTGTGATTATTTACTGGAACCCGTACAGGCAAACAGTGACTTCAATCACCTATCCGTCAGAGCAGCTGCTGCTATAATGCTGGATCGTCTCCTTGGCAGTCGCTGAGTATTCAGTATAGAAAAACTATTTATCTGAAACTTTTATTTGCAAAATACAAATAGCCTTCTATAATACACAAAGCCATAAGTCATTACATTTTAATACTATGAATTCGCAATTTGACCGTATTTATAAAGTTCTTATTGTCGATGATGAACCATCTATCCTTTCCCTCTTTGAGCATCTTTTCGAAGATGAAAAATGGATTAAAATATTCACCTTTTCCAATCCTTTTCATGCTTTAAAGGAAGTTAAGTCCAATTCTTTCGACCTGGTCATCTCTGATATACAAATGCCTCAAATGATGGGTTACCAGTTCTTACAGGAAGTCAAAAAACTGACTCCTTATTCCAGAACAGCCCTGATAACAGGTTATGACGTTGAGCAGTATATCCAGATAGCCTTAAAATATGGCATCACTAATATCATTACCAAAGATCATACCTTTAATATTGATTGGGTGAAAACTTATATCTGGAACCTACTCACCCGCAATATCTTTGGACTGAAAAGCTATCTTCAAAAACACAGTGCCAGGGTATTTCGCTTGAGAATCAATAATTCCTGCTACATTGAGTCGTTCATCGACGCTATTCATGAAGAATTAGATAAAAACGAAATAAAAGCAGATTTAAGACTTCCTGTAACAGAAATACTGACCAACGCCTTTCGACATCCTGCTCAAGATGCAGAAAATAACAAAAAAAAGGATCTCAAAAATAATCATATAACACTGGACCCTCATAAACAAATTTTTGTGGAATACGGATGGGATGATACCAAGGTAGGCATATCTGTGTCAGACCCCATGGGGGCCCTCAATAAGGAAGACATTCTTTATCACCTTAAACGAAATACTACCATTGGTAAAGATGGACTTCCGGAAAACATCTATGATACCGAGGGACGCGGGCTTTTTTTGGTCTGGTATAATGTTGATCGAATGATTATTAATGTTGCTCCTTCTGAAAAAACCGAGGTTATCGTTCTTAATTTTTTTGAAAAATATAGAAGTAAGGGGAGATTGCACCCCCTTTTCATAAATGAAATTTAAATTTTACTTTTATATTAATAATATTTCTTGGGTTTGAAAAAATGCACGTTATAATTTTAGTTGTATAAAGTCAAATAATCAAAGGAGTGTGAAAAAGATGAAACATTTTATTGCCGCATTGTTAACCATACTTTTCTTTATGGGTATTTCCCTCTCAGCTGATTCCGTGCATGATAATGCCCGGAACTTATATGAGCAGGGTGAATACCAAGAGGCAATAGCCTTGTTGGAAGACCTGGACCCTCCCCTCGATTATAACAAACAGTACCTGTTGGGATTAAACTATTTCAGGGCAAGACAATATCACGAAGCAATAGAGGCACTTTCCACACTTCTTGATCGCACAGATGAATATCCTGGAGCCTATTTCTATCTCGCACGTTGCCACTTAAATACCGGCGAACTTGAAGAAGCTAAAGAACACGCTCAAAAATCCCTCACTTATTTTCCCAACAGTGACTACTCCTATATAGTATTGGGAATCGTATTGAATCAGAAAGGAGAAGAAGAGGAAGCCCGGGAAGCTCTGGAAAAAGCTGTAGAACTCAACCCTCGTAATGCATGGGGTAGAAACAACCTGGGTTTATTGTTGATGAGAAAAGATTATAACGAAGATGCTCTTGAACATTTTAAAGCCGCCATAGAATATGACCCTGATAACGCTGTTTACTACAATAACCTTGGCATAACCAATGAACGGTTGGGCAAATATGAGCAAGCTGTAGAAAGTTATGAAAAAGCTCTCGAATTACGGCCCGGTTTTTCCAGGGTGGAAAACAACCTGGAACGGGTTCAGGATTTGCTGGAATAAACCGATTTTTCATGCTTTTCCGCAATTTCCATGTTTGACAAACAAATGATATCTGCTTAAATGTATCATCTATTCAGGAGAGGTGTCCGAGTGGCTTAAGGAGCGCGCCTGGAGAGCGCGTGTGCACTCCGTGCACCCCGGGTTCGAATCCCGGCCTCTCCGCCATTCTTCATCCCGTTTTATCTTTTCTTTACTTTTACCTGTGATTCGTAATCTTTTTTTATAAAGTTATTTGCCTTTGCTTTCACTTACTCATACGCCAAAATCAGGATTTCCCTCTTCAGTGGATTACCCCCTTCCCCCTGATCTTAACATTTACTGAATGAACTCCTTGTGCCTTATTATGTTACCTTGCCCGTCCTTTCTTTCCAGGTGCCAATTTTTTTCAAATCATTGCAAATTTCATTTGGCATCTTTTAATAATGCCAGTATAATATAAGCAGAGGCCTGGTAATGAGCATTTCTTTTTCCGAGGCTGGTATCATATGGGTTATCGGGATATAATCCTTTGTTTAATGTGTCTCATTCTTCCCTTTTTGGTACATGGAGATGTTATTATTCTTGAAGATGGCAGAGAAATTGAAGGTATTATTGAGGAAAGTGATGATGAAGGTATTTTTATCAATACCGGACTGAGCGAGGTTTTTTTTTCTCACGACCAGATACAGGAAATTGAAAGAGTTCCTCCTGAAAAAGAGCTCCTTCAGAGAGGTAAAATTGCCTACCAGGGAAGGAATTACCGGGAGGCTTACCGCTATATTTCAGAAGCCCGGGAAAAAACTCCTGATTTAGAAGAAATTGATGAGCTTTACTCACACTACAAAGATTCGTATGTTTCATGGGGAAAGGAAGAAGCCCAAAGAGAACTTCGCTCCATTGAACAACTCATCAACAATGAAGAATACTCCGAAGCGTTACAAGATCTGAAAAAACTACATGAAAAATTCGACGATATTGAAGAAATCCAGGAGTCTGTAAACGATAAAATAGTCGCTATACACCTGGAACGTTCACAAAATGCCATAGAACGCTATAATTTCTCCCGAGCTCTTTATCATGCACAGGAAGCAAGAAAAGTTCTGCCATATGACAATGAAATATATCAATTAAAACTACCACTGATGAGAAGAACTTCACAGCGCGCTTCAGACATAGAAAAGTATTTAAAGGAAATGGTGAATTATGACCCGGATAACTATGAATATGTCTATAACCTGGGGCGCCATTATTATGACAGAGAAAAATATGAACATTTCATCGATGTCTTTGACAACTTTTTTGAAAGACACGATATAAATCAATATGAAGAGGCCAGAGAATTATATGCTTACTCTCACTTTTCTGTTGGGGAAAGGAAGAAAGAAAACCAACCGGACGAGGCTTTACAGCATTACAAGAAAGCATTAGAGTACAATCCTCAACTCACACGTTCTTTACTTCACATTGGAGAGATCTATTATCATTTGGACGATTATATAGAAGCAAGACAATATTTAGAGAAAGCTTCAGAAACAATGGAGTCCAATCCACGTGTATTTTATCTCCTGGGAAACATTCTTACACAAAAAAGAGAATTCAATAAAGCCCGAGAACACCTTTCCAGGAGCATTAACCTTTCTGAGCATCAGAGAAAAGACAGGTTGCATTATGACTCTCTTATTACTTTAGCAGACCTGAATTTTACCGCCGGATTCAGGGAGGAAGCTATCAGAAATTCTGAAGAGGCTGTTGAGGTTAATCCCGACCGTTTTAGAGCCTACTATTGGTTGGGTAAAAGTTTAACAGCCACAGGTGACCTGGAAAAAGGAGAAGAAAAACTTCAGCAAGCACTACGACGTCGGCCTACCCATGAGCCCACTCTTCTGGCTCTTGCAGAAAACATGATGGAAACTCAAAACTACACGGGAGCACGCAACATGTTGCTTCAACTCCTGGAAGAAAATCCTGATAACGAAAACTATTACTTCAAATTAGGAGAAGTATATTATCAGCAGGGACAATATATTGCTGCTGAAACTCAATATCAAAGAGCCCTGGAACGAAAAAAAGATTTCATGGAAGCTTACCTGCGTCTTATAGAAGTTTATCGGATGAGAAGGGATCCTCAAGAAGCTGTGGATATCGCTTATAAAGCTCTGGAAATAGAGCCCGAAAACAGCAGGATTTTTTTAAATCTGGGAATACTGTATCACACCACCCTGGAAGAATATGAGAAAGCACTGGACTACTATGAAAAATATTATGAAAGCGGCGGGACAGACCCGCAAGTCCAATCATGGATACAGGAGTGCGAGGCACAATTGCGCAGAGCTGCGAGATGATTATCCTTTCAATCCTATCACCCTCCCTATTTCTCTCGCCGTATCAAAGGAAGCATGCTTTTTGGCATACAGCTTGAGGCGTTCCCTCATCATGGTGTATTCTTTACTGAGTAGAAGTTCTCTAACAATACTGCCCACTCCTTCATTCTCCCCTACCGCAACCGCCATCTTTTTCTCTGTAAAATATTCCAGGTTGCCTTCTTCCTGTCCTTTGATGACGGGAATCAGTATCATCGGTAAATGACAGTTCATAGCCTCTGTAATAGTTACCCCCCCTGGTTTTGTTATCAGAAGTTCTGCAGAATGCATGAAACGATGTATGTCTTCCCGATGTCCCAGCACCTTGATGTTTGTCTGAAATGTCTGCTGGATATCACGTAACCTTTCAAGAATTTCCCGATCATTTCCGCAGATGAAAATAAAAGTGAATTTCTGATATTCTTTTTCCAGGGATAGCAAAAAGATTTCAGAAAGCTTTTCAATACCAATACCCAATCCACCACCCATTATAAGAATTATTTTCTGTTGGGGAGAAATACCTAACTCTTTACAAAGGGCATTTCTATCGACAGTACAGTTAAAGTCTCCTGTGATAGGCATACCATAGTCAAATATTTTTCCACCTTCAATCCCGTTGTCTACAAGATATTCCGCCTGTTCTTTCTGGGGCACAAAATAACGATCAACCTCCGGACTAAGCCAGTAAGA
>PWGE01000255.1 GCA_003554345.1 Candidatus Sumerlaeota bacterium
CGGGGGGTGTGAGTCTCCCGGTGCGTTTAAAACGCTCCTTTCTTCGTTTTTCAGCTTCTACCTGTTTCTGTAGGAAACGTTTTTTTTCGTCTTCAAACTGGTTAAGGTATTCGTTGGCTTCAAGATCCTTTTCATCTACCTGTGTGGAGTCTTCCTGCTCATTGAGCGAATCTTCTATGTCTTCCTCAGATTCCAGTCTTTTTTCCAGTTCTTTATTATAATTATTCTGGGAGCTACTTTTAAAAAATTTTTTTATCATAACTCTTTCTACCTCATTTTACCAGTGTTAAAACGGTAATTATAATACAACTTATTTTAAATTTCAAATTTTACACCTTAACAAACAGGTTGAGAAGCAAAACTCAGACGCTTTGTGAACTGCCGGGTGTCTCATCTTAAGTATCCCTCTGGGAATACATTTTTTCATAATAACGACGATAAGAAGCTGAGTGAACGGTTTCCAGCCATGCTTCGTTTGAGAGGTACCAATCGATAGTACATTCGATGCCTTTCTCAAAAGAGAATTCAGGTTCCCAGTTAAGCTCCCGGCTTATTTTTGCAGCATCTATGGCATAGCGACGATCATGACCGGGTCTGTCTTTTACAAATTTTATGAGAGATTCAGGTTTGTTAAGTTTTTTGAGAATGAACTTTACAATCTCGATATTTTGCCATTCATTCGAGCCGCCTATATTATAAATTGTGCCGGGGGCAGCCTTTTGAAGAACAACTTCTAATGCCCGGCAATGGTCAAGGACGAAAATCCAGTCTCTTATGTTTTTTCCATCTCCATATACCGGTATTTCCTTGTCCTGCAGGGCATTGGATATAAGGAGGGGAATTAACTTCTCAGGAAATTGAAAAGGACCATAGTTATTGGAACAACGGGTAATTAAAGTGGGAAGATTGAAGGTATGGTGATAAGCTCGAACCATAAGATCTGCAGAAGCTTTGGAGGCAGAATAGGGACTGTTGGGTGCTAAAGGCGAATCCTCCCGGAAATACCCCCTGTCTCCGAGAGAGCCGTATACTTCGTCGGTTGATATTTGCAGGAAGCGACAGTTGTTTTGAGCATCGGGGTTTTTTTTCCAGTGAGCTACTGCGGTATCCAGCAGTACCTGGGTGCCCAGAACATTCGTTTTGAGAAAAATTTGAGGATCCAGGATGCTTCGATCAACGTGCGACTCAGCTGCAAAATTAACAACATGGGTGATATTGAACTTTTCGAAGAGATGTTGAACCAGTTCCCTGTTACCAATATCTCCCTTGATGAAAGAATAATTGTCATGAGATTCGATAGATTTCAGGTTCGCCAGGTTTCCGGCATATGTTAAATCATCAAGATTAATAAATAAAATATCAGGGTGACGGGGTGTCATGTGGTTCAGAAAGTTGGACCCTATAAAACCGGCCCCGCCTGCCACCAGAAAAGCTTGTTTTTCCACAATTCCCACCCGAAATTTTTGAATAGAAATAATATCATACTATAACGTTTACTCAATAAGTATAGGGCATATTTTTAAAATTGTCCAGATAAATTTTGACCAGAAGAGAGGTCTGTATCAATAAATCTTTTACTCCGTTTTTGGCATTGCGGCTTATTAAATATATTACTTTACATGGCTTGAAACTTTGATATAATTCATCTCTCAAAAATTTTCATGTTTTCGAGGTGTACTTATGGATAGCCAGATTTTAAGAGATTTGGATAACGAATACAAAAGAGATGACCTTCCTGAATTTAAAACCGGTGATACCATTGAAGTGGGTTTTAAGATTAGAGAGGGTGATAAAGTGAGAGTCCAGAAGTTTCGGGGTTTATGCATTAGTAAAAAGAAGGGACCACTCGGCGGAACCTTTACAGTCCGGAAGATTTCTTTTTCTGTTGGCGTAGAAAAGACCATTCCCCTTTATTCTCCCCTGATAGACTCTATAAAAGTTATCAGGCGGGGTAAAGTGAGAAAGTCCAAATTGTATTATCTTCGCCAGTTACAGGGGAAAAAGGCGCGTGTTAAGGAATTACGCGATTGGGAACAGCAGGCTGCACCTTCTTCTTCATCACCTGAAACCAAACCTGAAGAGAAATCTTTGTAGCACCTCTTTTGAAGGCGCACTCTTGAACTCCCTGGCTTTTAACTGACCATGGATAGTGCTCTTCATCTACAATATGAAAACAAAGCCTGGGAAGAAGGCTATGAAAAGGTGTGTGGGCTTGATGAAGCCGGTCGGGGTCCAATAGCCGGTCCGGTCGTGGCCGGTGCCTTCCTTCTCTTTCCTCATTACCCTTCCTTTTTGCTGGAGGCGGATGATTCCAAGAAACTTTCTGAGATTACCCGCCAGCGTATATTCTCTCTGTTACGGGAGAGTGACGATTTAGTATGGGGGACGGGTATTGCAACGGTTGAAGAAATTGATCAGATTAATATTTACCAGGCTTCATGCCTGGCTATGCAGCGAGCTGTTTCCAACCTTCAGGTTCGACCTGATTACCTGATAGTTGATGCGGTTTGTCTGAAAGAAACAAACATCCCTCAATGTTCTGTAACCAGGGGAGATCAGACCTGTCTTAGTATTGCCCTTGCTTCTGTGGTTGCCAAAGTGATGCGGGATGATATCATGAAAAAACTGGCAGAAGAATATCCGGCTTATGGCTGGGAGAAGAATAAAGGCTATCCTACGGCAGCTCACCTGGATGCTCTTGAAAAATATGGGCCTACGCCTTATCATCGAAGAAGCTTTTATCCGTTGAAAAAAAGACCCTTTTCATTTAAACCTCTGCGATAGATGCATTTTGGAAAATATTTCCCTGCCCGGGAAACTCTGTATACTTTTAAAACAGAGGATTCAAACACTTTCCGAAACCCTGACAGAAAAAAACATTGCCCATCAACCAGAGTTTATTAAAAAATAGAAAAAAGCCGATATAAGTAGCGCCTATTTCTGATATCTTTTTCAAATATTATAAAAAATTACGCTTGTCAATTGGTGAGAAATTCATATAATATATATCTAAATCTTATAAAAGGAGGAGTATTCATGGCTAAGAAAGTAATTGACTTGTTGGGAGATGAAAAGGACTATTTGCTCAATCATAAGTGTGAGACTGTTTCGAAGGACAATCTCTATCTTCCGTCGGCTGATTTTGTTGACAAAGTGGTTTGTTGTTCCGACCGTTCTCCGGCAGTGATGAGGAATTTCCAGCAAATCTTCAATACCGGACGACTGGGTGGCACAGGATATCTTTCAATATTACCTGTTGACCAGGGCATCGAACATACAGGTGGAGCCTCATTTGCTCCTAATCCCATTTATTTTGATCCTGAAAATATTGTAAAATTGGCTATCGAAGGTGGTTGTAATGCTGTTGCTTCTACCCTGGGAGTGTTAGGGGCTGTTTCTCGAAAATATGCTCACAAGATTCCTTTTATTGTGAAACTCAATCATAATGAATTGCTCACCTATCCCAATACTTATGACCAGATTCTTTTTTCCAGTGTTGACCAGGCTTTTGAAATGGGTGCCGTAGCGGTTGGTGCTACTATTTATTATGGCTCTGAAGAAAGTTCCCGACAGATTCAGGAAATTGCCCGGGCATTTGAGTATGCCCATCAACTGGGAATGGTGACATTTCTCTGGGCGTACCTGAGAAATTCTGAGTTTAAGACCAAGGATAAGGATTATCATGTAGCTGCTGACACCACTGGACAGGCAAATCATCTCAGTGCGACCATTGAAGCAGACATCGTCAAGCAAAAACAACCTCAAACGAATGGTGGCTTCAAAGACCTGAGCTTTGCGAAGACTCATGATAAGGTATACAGCGAACTGACCAGTGACCATCCTATTGATCTTACCCGCTACCAGGTTGTGAATTGCTATATGGGACGTGCCGGCATGATTAACTCAGGTGGAGCGTCTGGAAAAAATGATATAGCCCAGGCAGTAAGAACAGCCGTCATTAATAAGAGAGCTGGTGGCATGGGGCTGATTTCCGGTCGTAAAGCCTTTCAGAAACCGATGAAAGAAGGCGTCGAAATTCTCAATGCCATTCAGGACGTCTATCTTGATGACGATATAACAATTGCCTGATTAACGCTCTTCGAATTCTATCGAACCGTTAAGATAAAGAACATTTTCCCCCTTTTCTTCTTCCCAGAGATGAGGAAAAGGGGGATTTTCTTTTGTCCATTCCGGTTGAATATGCATGCAGGCTGCTACCCACATGTGTTCATTTTCTGAGGGAGAGTAAAGAACGGGGGGTTCTTCAATGACGAGATAGTCCATGGCAGGTGCATGATTGTAGGCATAGCGAAAATGCTCTTTTCGCTCCGGATATAATCTCATAAGAGAAGGACAGTACAGATATTCTTCGCTGCTCAGGTATTCATCATCAACCAGCTGAAAAGGAACTGCCGACCAGTACCCATTGGCTGCCGGTCCTTCCCCGAAGTTGGATGGAGACGTGAGATTGCTGTTTCTGACGTGGGCATCTCCGTCTGCATAAGGGAAAGCATTATGGTCTATATAATACGATTTTAAAGCTGTATCCAGAGCATGGAGATTATTCTGACACTGAACGGTTCGGGCTCTTTCTGTGCCCATTCTCAGGTTAATGGTGGCTATAGCTGAAAGAATACTTATAAGGGCAACTACCACCAGTAATTCCAGAAGGGTAAAAGCTTTTTTAAAGTTCAGGGTTTTATTGAACATTGGTCACATTGCTCCTTTAATTGTGCTAATTTCATTGTTAAAATAAAATAACTTAAGAAGCCTGTTGTACCTTCATGAAATGCTTGCATGAGAAATTAGCTTTTTTTCTTTGTATTTATGACATGATCCATTTTTCTTGAGGTGCCATGAGTACTGTTACCGGGAGTCTGAGAAGGAGCCCCTTTCCCTGAATGTTTGAGGCTCATTGCAATAAAAAAAGTGGTTTTGAGCTGTTTTTATCACTGCCCTCACGGTACCAGGGTGAACATTTCACCTCAAAAAAGGTCTAAAGGCTCTGTTAATGGACAAATGACGGGAAAAAGCTCACGTAAATATTCAGGGATAACCTTCAGGTAAGGAGAAAAACATGTTCAACCTCCTTTCGCGTTTGGTTGAGAATAAGAGAGGGTATTCTGACTTCCGGCTCTTCCTACTGATTCCGCCTTCCCACAGGAAAAGGTCCCTGCAGTGGCATGGAGGAATGTTCGTCGCCGGTTACAGCGGCGCGTCCGTGGTGGTTTTGCACCACCTTCCCCTCATCTTTTTATAATGTTAAAATGGTATCATATGTATTCACTGGAGTGCATTCCAGGGAAGAATCGATGCGCTTGATGAGTCCTGTTAAAATGTTCCCCGGTCCACATTCCAGCAGGGTCTTCACATTATTGTCGGCCAGATATTCTATAGAATCCTGCCACAAAACTGATCCGGTCACTTGTTTAATGAGGTTCTCCTTTATGTCGCAGGCACTTGTTACCGGGCTGGCACAGACATTGCTGATGATAGGAACCTGAGCCTCTTTTACTTCTACATTCTCCAGGTAGCCGGCTAATTTTTCCTGTGCGGGCTTCATATAACGGCTATGCCAGGGGCCACTTACTTTTAAAGGTATCACCTTTTTTATTCCATGTTCACGAAGAAATTTACGGAACGATAACAGGGTCTTTTTTTCTCCAGAAACAATTATTTGTCCGGGAGCATTGAAATTGGCTATGTCTAA
>PWGE01000135.1 GCA_003554345.1 Candidatus Sumerlaeota bacterium
TCTTTCCAGGTCGGGGAATTGATTTAAGAGTGAAGTTAGTTTGTCCCTAAACAGGTAGTTATCATAAAGAAACTGAACCCGATCATGACGTTTTTTGATCTTTTCTTCTTCTACCAGAGGTTCAAGAAGAATTCTTTTGAGAAGCCTGGCCCCGGGAGATGTCTGAGTGGCATTAAGTATGTTGTAAAGAGTGGCTTTGCGATCATTCCCGTAGAGAGGCTGAACCAGTTCCAGGCTCCGCTGGGTCGTTTCATCAAGAGCCATGTAATCATGGCTGTAATAGTACTCTATTGTATTGAGGTGACGAAGGGAACTTTTCTGGGTTTGGTCAAAATATTTTAATAATGCCGATGCGGCTGTAAAAGCAATGGGCACCTCTGGAATTCCGAATCCTTCGAGGGTGGCAGTTTGAAAATGATTGCATAGGGTCTGACAGGCATCAAAGGTGGTGAAATAATGGCTTTCCAGGGGAGTGGCAATGAGTTCGTGTTTTTCCCTGAAAAGGCTTGAAAAAGGAGGCCGGTTCTGAAGTTCTTCCTCTATGAGTATTTCAGCTGGTTGAATTCTAGAAATAAAGGAGCGTAGCTGTTGGTAATGGGGGTCATCTTCGAATTCAACAATTTTAAACTCTCCGGTAGAAATATCTGCAAAGGCCAGCCCCACATCATTATTATCCAGGGCACATGCCATGATATAATTGTTTGAGGTTTCATCAAGAAGGTTTTGCTCGGTTAATGTGCCGGCTGTGATAAGACGAACTACATCCCGGCGGACTAACCCTTTTGCAGTTCTGGGGTCTTCTACCTGATCACAAATTGCCACGCGAAATCCTTTTCGGATCAGACGGGCCACATACTGTTCGTAAGAATGACAGGGAACACCTGCCATTGGTACGACATTATCCTTCCCCATAAACTTTTTTGTAAGGGTGATATCAAGGGCTCTGGAGGTGTTTATTGCATCGTCGGCAAAGGTTTCGTAAAAATCACCGACACGAAAAAAAAGAATACAGTCATTATATTCCTTTTTTATTTTTAAATACTGGGTCCAGAGAGGGGTTTCTTTTTTAGGCATATTTTCTGGTATATTTTAGCATGTTTTTGATAATACTTAATCTATGATTTTGAAACGATCAAAGGTACGGATTGTCTGAAAATACCATCGGGGCAAATCAATGATGAAACCGGAATTGTGACAATAATCCGCGGCTCTCCATCCCATGAGAATGGCATGATCGATATTGTTATGATGAAAAAGGCCCTGTCTTCCTGTACTTATCAGGTTTGTCAGGCGACTCAGATACTGAAATATAAGCTTGAGCTTGGCTTCAAAGATTAAGTCATATACCGGATAACAAAATGGTTCGCTATGACAGTAAGCATCCTGTATTTCTTCTTTTTGTATCAGGCCGGTTTTTTCAAGGTCTCTGGCTACCGTATCTTCTGTATTAGAATCAGGTGTTTTATCCATAGCCATTGGTATCTCACAGCAAAGCACAGTCTGATGAGGAGGGCCGATTTCTTCTGAAAATAACTTCAGATTGGAAATACGGCTGAAAATAATATCTGTCCGGGGAAAATAGTACCAACTTTTAAAGTCCTCCGGCGATCGGGAAAGAAAAATATATACGAATAATATTTTTCGAAAATTCAGAGAACGAAAACTCTGGCGAAGTTTTTTATCTTCTCTTATGAAGCGGTTATTTGTCAGATTGATCATTTCCGTAATGGGTACGGTCGAAATAACCCTCTGAGATTCATAGATGCCCTGTAGGGTGGTTACTTCCCAGTGCTGTGGTTTTCGTTTAAGCAATGATGCTTTGTTATTGAGAGAAAAACCGATATTTTTTTGCCGGCACCTCTGTTCCATTCTGTCTATCATCTGCTGCATACCCAACCGTGGATACTGGAATTCTTCTCTTACCTGAGATTCGCGTTGCCGAGAACTTAAGAGAGAACTCATTAATGCACTGAGGTTAGGAGAAGAAACTCTTTTCTTTAAAATCCATGAGGAAAGATTTTCCGGTTTCAGACCCCATACTTTCTGAGCATAGGGATAAAAGACATCTTCAGCAATACGGGAGCCAAAACGAGTCTTGAGATAACCGGTATATGAGAATTCCTGCAGTATCTTTCCTGGACTGTTGGCGGGAATGCGCAGGTCGGATAGTTTTTGCGATAAAAAGCTTCCCATGTATTGCATGGCACGGATCGGAGATAGGGAGAAAAGAAGGTTGGGGACCTGAAAAGGATAATTGACAAATTTATCGTGTAAATACATTGCACTGCTTCGCTTTACTGTCAGAAGTTCTTTTTTCAGCAGTTCTTTTAAATATTTTTCTACACTTTGATATGGGGTATAAAGGCGATGTGGTCCCAGATCAAGCTGCCAGTCCTTATATGAAAGAGAACGACTTAATCCACCGGTATAAGATTCCTTTTCGAGTATGAGTATTGTGGCATCGGGTTCTTTTTGCTTTAAGCGTTCAGCACAGCTCATACCGGTTATTCCTGCTCCCAGAATAATGTAGTCGTATCTCATGATTCCTCCCTTAATAAAATTCTTCTTCCAGTCTGTGACGATAATATTTTTTCAGATTTCGCAGGTCTTTAAAGGTAAACTGATTCCATTCGCAGGGGAGAATGGTGTTATTATGAAATAAAGGTTCTTGTTCCAGCGGATATTTGCTTATACGACAGGATTCCTTCCATAAACTGGTGTGAGGAATGGGTGAGTATTCTGAGATATACGGTTTTGCACCATTATCCAGAACAAAGTTGATAGAACTTTTCAATTCTTCCTTCGTCTGTCCAGGATAACCTGCTAACAGAAAAACCCCTATATCTTCTGAGGAGTAGCCGGCTTCGTGTAAAAGACGTGCAGCCTGTAAAAATTCCTGATTATCTGTTTTTTTTCCTAATTTTTTTTGCTGATTTGGTTTTGCCGTTTCGAAACCAAATCGCAAGGTTATGAAGTTGTTTTTCTGGAAAGCCTGAATAATATGAGGTGTGATATTCTTTAGATTGACCCCGTTGGATAGGTGGAAATAAAATGAAAAATTCTGTTTTTCAACCCATTTAAGCAGGGGAAGCAGTAAATCCCCGGCATTTGAAAGCAGAGCGTCATCGTAAAAGGTGACATTTCTGATAGAAGATGTTGCAAAATGCTCGAGCTCTCTTTTGAGAAATGATAAACGTGCTTTTTGAAAACGGGGATGCAAATAAGAAGAAGCACAGTAAGTACATTTAAAAGGACAACCTGTGCTGAGAGAGAGAATTCCCAGGTCAGAACCGGGATAGAGATGCTTGGGGTAAGGCAGAGCAAGAGGATCGGGAAAAGGCATGGAAATATTCCACGACTCCTCAAAGTATTTGCGTAAAAAAGGAACCCCGGGGCCTTTATGTACATAATGAGGAGCAAAACAGGAGCGGGCATGTGAATAACATAAAGTGGTATACAGTCCTCCCAGTATGATTGTTGCCCGGGGAAATCTTTCCTGGAGCAGCCCGACCAATTTCCGGGCTGACAGGTACCAGTACGTCATCGACGTGTGGATCAAAACAACATCTGGTGAAGGTATCGTTTCTACATATTTTTTGATGTATGATAACGGGAGCCCATATGCAGACCACTGTCTGGAAATGTGCGAAAGGGGCTGGGGGGTAGAAATGGGATGTTTATAGTATTTGCCTGCGCCCCAGGGCGTGCGAACAGGCTTGTGTGGTAAAGCTTGAGAATGAACAGGATGAGTCATATCAAGACAGTCTAAAAAATGGTAGGGTAGGTTGTTCTGATCAAACCAGGAGGCTATTCTTAACAACCCCAGAGGCTTTGCCCAGTAATCATATGCTGCAAAATCTTCAATCCAGGGATTTATAAGTAGAACTTGAGGAAGGGTCCTTTTCTTTATCATTTTGATGCAAATAATCGCAATCTTTTTAATAAGCGAAATTGAATTCTGTCAGAATAGTAGTTTTCTACCTGGTAAGTTTTCAGTGACTTCCCGGAAGGCGTCACTAACTCCAGATAAACATTACCATTATGAAGGGTCAGGGCATCTTCACTTATGGGCAGAGAAAAAAACTGAGAAGCTTTTTTCAGGATAAAGGGGATAATATTTTCAATGTCGGGGGGTATTTTATAATGATACGTCCTGATATTGGAACGTATAAACTTGAGTGAATTTTCCTGAGAATAGATGGTGGAAAGTATATGATGACACATCAGACAATCATTAATGGCCCGATGTCCTGGGAGGTCGAAATATCGGTGTATAGACCTGGCAATAGTGCCCAGTTTATAATTGGGCATACCCGGTAAGTATTTCCGGGCAAGAGGCAGGGTATCTAAATATCTTACTGTAAAATTTTTGCGATAAACACGGGTATAATAATATCCCAGTATTTTCAGATCAAAACACACATTATGACCTACAAGCAAATTGTTTTCCAGGTACCGGTGAAAAAAGTCTCTGAAATAGTCAGCAAAATATGGCTTTGACTGCAAATCTCCCGGATAGATGCCGGTTATACGAGAAACGGTTTTTTGTATTCTGGAGCGGGGCTTAAACCGTTCATTGTAATGAAAGAGTATTTTGAACTTATCAAAAGAACAATGAAGTAAACCACACTCTACTGCATCCAGCCCGGGAAATATTGTGTGGTTGGTCTCAAAGTCAATAATGACAAAATCATGATTCATAGACAGGAAATTTCTGAATATTATATGTCATATTCATAAAAAAAAAAGCAGGAAAGAAAAAAGAGAAAAACTTACCTCATGAGATTTTTGCAAAAGGTGACATGTCCCTGCATTTTGTCAAAGTTCCCGTTGTAAGCAGTCTGTTTTAAAATGATACAAAAATGTTAAAATATCTTTCTAAAAGTATTGTGAACCGGAGTTATTGAATGAAAAAAGCATTTACCAGAAATTTTTCTATTATTGCCCATATTGATCACGGAAAGTCCACCTTAGCAGATAGAATCATACAAAAAACGGGGACTGTGGCCGAACGCGATATGAAGGAACAATTGCTGGATACTCTAGAGCTGGAACGTGAACGCGGTATCACCATTAAAGCCCAGGCTGTAAAAGTTCTGTACAGGGCACAGGATGGCAAAGAATACCGCTTCAACATAATCGACACACCGGGTCATGTAGATTTTTCCTATGAAGTATCGCGCAGTCTGGCGGCATGTGAAGGAGCATTGCTTCTGGTAGATGCCTCTCAGGGAGTAGAAGCTCAGACAATGGCTAATGCCCTATTAGCCCTGGATAACGACCTGGAAATTATTCCGGTTATAAACAAAATAGATTTACCCAATGCTGATGCAGAAGGAGTGATGGAAGAGATTGAACACAGTCTGGGTTTGGATAGTACTCAGGCAGTGTTGGTGAGTGCTAAAACAGGAGAAGGGGTGGATGAGGTATTAGAAGCGATAGTAGAAAAAATACCTCCTCCGCAGGGAAATCCTGATACTTCATTACGGGCTCTTATCTTTGATTCGACCTACGACAAGTATAGAGGTGTTATTATTTATGTCAGGGTGTTCGAAGGCACTGTGGAAAAAGGTTCAGATATCCGATTCTTTTCAGGTGGAGAAGATTTCGAGGTCGATGAAGTAGGTATCTTTTCTCCGCAGATGCTTCCCACAGAAAAACTTTCA
>PWGE01000145.1 GCA_003554345.1 Candidatus Sumerlaeota bacterium
AGGGGAGGTGCTGAGCTTTTCCTTGAAGACCGACAGAGAATTTACTATGCGTAAGTATCAGCAGGACTCCATTGATACCTTTTGTGCCGGAGGGATGGAACTTGGAGGAAGCGGGGTGATAGTGCTGCCCTGTGGTGCAGGAAAAACCATTGTGGGAATGGGTATAATGGAACGACTTCAAACGTCCACTCTTGTGATTGTCAATAATATTGAGGCTGCTTCTCAGTGGAAGAATGAGTTGCTTCAAAAGAGTACTTTAACCGAAAAAGAAGTGGGTGAATACCACAGCAGTCAGAAAGAAATACGACCGGTGACAATAGCCACCTATAATATAGTGACCTATCGTAAACATAAAGAGGAAGAATTTTTGCACCTGGATTTGTTCGATAAAAGGAACTGGGGGTTGATTGTGTATGATGAGGTTCATCTCTTACCGGCCCCTATTTTTCAAATCAGTGCTTATTTGCAGGCTAAAAGACGTCTCGGCTTGACTGCCACTCTTATACGGGAAGATGGACGGGAAGATGAAGTGTTCAGCCTGATTGGTCCCAAAAAATATGACGTTCCCTGGAAGATCCTGGAACGTCAGGGCTGGATAGCCAAGGCTTACTGTACAGAATATCGCATTCCTTTAACTCCCCGGGCACGTCAGAAATATGTGGTGGCTTCAGATCGGGAAAAGTTTAAAATAGCCTCATGTAACCCTCGCAAAAAAGAGCTTGTCTGGGAAATTATGTGTCGACATGAAGATGACCATATGCTTATAATCGGTCAGTATCTTCAACACCTTAAGGAGATTGCAGAGGAGCATAATCTTCCTCTTATTACCGGAGCCACTTCTCATGGACGCAGAAAAGAATTATATAATAAGTTTCGCCGGGGTGCTATAAATCGGCTTGTGGTTTCAAAAGTGGCAAACTTTTCTATTGATTTGCCTGATGCGAACGTTGCTGTTCAGGTGTCCGGTACATTTGGTTCCCGGCAGGAGGAAGCCCAACGCCTGGGCCGTATTTTGCGCCCTAAACAGGAAGGGAAACCAGCTGAATTCTACACCATCATCTCCCGAGATACATCAGAACAGATGTTTGGTATGAAAAGACAGCTTTTTCTCGTAGAACAGGGATATCGCTATACTATAGAGAATTTTGATTGACTATGGGATCTGCTTTAAAAGCATATTTAGATTTTCTGCATGACAGTCATTATGAACTGTCCTCCCAATTCCTTCGGTATTATCCTCAACCATTATTTCTGCCGCGTATTGAAAGAGGTGCCCGTTCTTTTATCGGTGCCCATCTTTTCCAGGAAAATTCTCGAAATATCTGTGTGGTTCTGCCTGATCAGGACCGTGCAGAAGAGGCCCTGGAAGAATATGCTTTCTATCTCAATATCCAAAAGCTGAATGATTTTAATCATCCGCTTCTTTATTTTCCGGAAGTGGATTACTTTTCTCTTCTGGAAAAAGGGGAAACGCCGGAAGAAAACGAGGAATTTCTGTTTTTCTACGAGAAACTTCAGAAAAGGGTGAAAGAGGAGAAGGAATGTCTGATACTTGTTCAGGGAACTGCTTTTGGCCAGAAGTTTCCACTTTCTCTTGAGAAGGAAGTTCTACCGCTGTGTATTCAGAAAGGGGAAGATCTTGATAATACCTGGTTGCAGCAACAATTGAATCGTCTGGGATATCGACGCGTCAAAACGGTGTATGAGCCAGGTGAATACTGTGTGAAGGGAAGTATTCTCGATATCTATCCCTATTACAGGCAATCTCCTGTACGGATAGATCTCTGGGGTGATGAGGTGGAAAGCATCAGGGAGTTTGATATTCATTCCCAGATTTCAGAGGAAGAATTATCGGACACCCTGGAAATTATCCCCTGTTTCAGTCAGAAATTTTTTATAGATGAAGAAGGGCGTGCTTCATTAGCCCGCTTGCAGCGCTACTTACCATCGAATACTTTATATCTGATAGAAGAATACGACGCCATTATTCAGAATATGAAAGACCTGCATGATAATATTTTTGAACTGGAAGAGAAAAGAAATACCAGTGCTCCTGTTTTTCTGAAGGACTTGTATATTAATCACCAGGAGTTAAGAAGGGAATTGCTCCAAAAAGGGGCTCTTTTTCTGGGTGGTTTTCAGCCGGGACAGGAAGATAAGGTTCTTACGCGTCGAAAATTACGGGTACAGGAAAAAAATGTCTGGAAAAAGGTGCCGGAAGATATCCATGAATATAAAGGGCTGAGAGACTATCTTCAAACACGAAAAAAGCAGGAAAGTGTGCTCGTAGTTTGTAATCATGAATCCCAGAGTTATCGCCTGGCAAAGGTGCTCAGAGAGGATGGGTTGGGAGTGATACAACTCGATAATCCTCAACCTCATCATCGCCCATTTATTGTTCAGAAAAAGTTTGCCGGTGAAATTGCACTGGCAACGGGATACCTTCATCACGGTTTTTACTGTGCTTCTACAGATAGTATGGTGATCTCCGACAGGGAAATATTTGGCCGCTACCAACGGGAACGCATGTTGAAAGTCACGCCCCAAAAAGGAAGACTTGTCAGAGAGTTCAGTGAACTTTCAGAAGGTGATTATGTTGTTCACCTGGAATTTGGGATAGGAATATTCAGGGGCCTGGTTCAGGAAACCATTGACAGGACTACCCAGGAATTTATAAAGCTGGAATATGCCGGTGGTGATGAAGTGTATGTGCCTGTCATGGATCTCAATAAACTGCAGAAATATGTATCTCCATCTGATGATTACCAGCCCCGGCTGACTAAACTGGGTACCGGGCAATGGGATAGACAGAAAAGACGTATCCTTGAAGATGTGGGTGAGACAGCACGCTATCTTGTCCGGTTACAGGCGGAAAGGATGGCAACACCCGGCTATGCTTTTGGACCGGACGACCATTTGCAACAGGAATTTGAAGGGGCTTTTATATATGATGAAACCCCTGATCAGCTTCAGGCCATAAGGGAAGTGAAAGAAGATATGGAACAACCCCACCCTATGGAGCGACTTCTCTGTGGAGATGTGGGATTTGGCAAAACAGAAGTAGCAATGAGGGCAGCTTTCAAATGCTGTAATGATGGTAAACAGGTTGCTATGCTGGCTCCTACAACGGTGCTCGCTCATCAGCATTACTTAACCTTTCAGGAACGCTTTCGTTTTTTTTCTGTGAATATCTCCCTCCTCAGTGGCTTGCAATCTCCTGTTCAGCAAAAAAAAGTGGTGAAAGATATTCTTGAACACCGGACAGATATTGTAATCGGAACCCATCGCCTCTTATCGGATGATGTGCAATTTGCTGATTTAGGGTTACTGGTGATTGATGAAGAACAAAGATTTGGAGTTCGGCAGAAAGAAAAATTAAAAAAGCTCAAAACAAATATGGATATCCTTTACTTGAGTGCTACCCCCATTCCCCGCACCCTGTATATGGCATTACAGAATTTCAAGGATATAAGCTTGATTCAGACTCCGCCTGTCAATCGTCTCTCCATTCTTTCCCGCGTTTATTACTGGAATGAAGAGATAGTAAAATCGGCGGTATTACGGGAAGTTTACCGCGGGGGACAGGTTTATTATCTGTATAATCGTGTTGAAAAGATAGCCGTTCGGGTGGAGTATCTTCGAAAACTGCTGCCAGACGTGAAGATAGAGTATTTGCATGCTAAAATGAGCAAGCAGAAGATTCAGGATATTATGTTGCGGTTTATTCGAGGAGAATTTCAGGTGTTGGTGGCTACTACCATTATTGAAAATGGGCTGGATATCCCCAATGTTAACACGTTGATTGTGGAAGGAGCGGAAAAGTTTGGGCTGGCACAGCTGTACCAGATAAGAGGACGTATAGGTCGCCGTCATACCCAGGCTTTTGCGTATTTCTTTATCATGACAAGAAATCCTACTATGAGAGCGCGTCAGAGATTGGAAGTCATTCGACAGATTGATCATCTGGGTTCAGGGTTGGAAATAGCCCACAAAGATATGCAAATCAGGGGGGTTGGGTCCCTTTTGGGGAAAAATCAGCATGGAAATATGCTGCAGATTGGTGTGGAAACCTATGCAGATTTACTCCGCCGTGAAATGCAAAAAATGCGGCATAAACGGCCGGAACTTGACTTGCAGGTTTCCATTTCCTGGAATAAACCTTCTTTTATTCCTCACTCTTATATTGAAGATGATATTGAACGATATAGCCTCTATAAAAGAATCTCCCAGGTGGAAAATATTAAACAGCTTAAACGCCTTCACCGGGAACTCAAAGACCGCTACGGGTCTCCCCCCCGGGAGGTAAAAAATCTTCTCCTGCTTTCACAATTGAAATATTCCTGTAAAAAAGCTCTCATTACCTCCTTTCACTATGATCACTCCTTCTTAACATTAGAGTTTTTGCAGGATAATTCTCCGGAAAAACTGCGTAATTTTGAAAAGAAATACTCTCAATATGTTCAATTAATAAAAGTATGGAATTTGAAACATTTTCGTATTAAATTAAAGCCAGTACCGGGACACCTTTTGTTAAAAATGGTTCAATACTTTATATCATGAAAAAGGAATTCCCTTGATATTCTTTTTTTTAAGATTTTCTCTTGCTCATATGCTGGCTGATTTCCCTCTCCAGACTGATTATATATTCAGGTTGAAATCCGAAAAATCCTTGGGTACTCTTCCTCATATTCTCATACATATGGTGGTAATGGTTTTTTTTCTTCTTCCTTTTATCAATTCCTGGCGCACCATAGGCGCTATTATTTTTATCAGTGTTTTCCATATGCTTTCTGACACAAAAAAAATGGATGTAACCAGAATAATAAAGCAGAAGGGTAATACAGCCTACAGTCAACTTCTCTATTTTGGAGTCGATCAAGCTATCCATTTCATTACTATTATTCTGGCAGTAACCCTGTTTTATTACCCGGATTACTACCTCACGCCTTTACCGATATACCCTGAACCAGTAATGTCGTTTTACTTGAGTAATACCCCCATCATAATCCTTATATTTATAATTTTTGGCATGTATGGAACACCAGCAGTTGCTTTTATAGTAAGCGGACTCTTTTTTACACCCGATCAGGTATCCTTTAAGGAATCCTGGAAAAACGAGATTTTACAAAAGATATATCGTTTATTGTTAATGGTTTTGTTCCTTCTGCCGGGTAACTATGTGTATTTTGCCTTTATTCCGCTCATTTTAAATATAACCTATGTCTGTCGGGGAAAGCATAAAAAATCCTATGTGTTTTTCAAAGATGTTGTGGCGACCATGTTAACCCTCATACTGGCCGCCTTATTGCGGTTTGTGTGTCATCACTACTGTTAGGAATGGCTTATTCTATGAATAATTTTGAATTTAGAAAGAATGTTGCTATAATATTTCTTCAAACAATATGAAGCTTGTAGTTTTCCCTGCCTTGGGCTTGACAATCTGACAAAACATGGTTTATTCTGTCAGTTAAATAATAGTTGCCCACGTAGCTCAGCAGGTAGAGCACATGCATGGTAAGCATGGGGTCACCGGTTCAACTCCGGTCGTGGGCTCCAGGTCATAAATTCAAAAGTGAAGGAGAGAGAAAAATGGCAAAAGAGAAGTTTCAACGTACAAAACCGCACGTTAACATTGGAACCATCGGGCATGTGGATCATGGGAAGAC
>PWGE01000441.1 GCA_003554345.1 Candidatus Sumerlaeota bacterium
ATCTATCTTTGTCACTTCCTGCTCTCTGATATAGATTTTTCCGCTGCCCGGTTTCCTTAATCCGGCTATGAGCTCAAAAATAAGGGTTTTGCCGGCACCGGTAGGACCAAACAAAACAAAGTATTCGCCCCTTTTCACTTCAAGCGATATATCATTCAGCGAGAAACGTGGATAGGTAATGGCAAGAGATTGAAGTGACAGCATGTTACTCACCGATGGGCACTTTACTTCTACTGAACTTTTTGAAGGTGACCAGCAAAACCACTGATAATACTATCAATATGAGAGCTATGGCCAGAGCGCTCTGGATATGTCCTACGGATAATTCTAAATATATAGAAGTAGCCAGCACTTCTGTCCTTTGACGGGTAGTACCTACAAAGACCATCATGGGACCAAAAAGACCTATGGCTACCGCCCATGCAATGACTCCACCGGCCACAATACCATTTCTCACCATGGGAAGTGTCACTTTCAAAAAGACTCCCGCCCTTGAATATCCAAGCGTTCTGGCCACATCTTCTATCCGTGTATTCATGCTATCAAAAGAGGCTTTCACTGTTCTTACGGCATAAGGAGCAATAATAAAAAACTGTGCCAGAACAATACCTGCCGGCTGATACACAAAACGAAATCCCGTGTTTTCGATAAACTGACCTAAAGGCGTCCTGAAAAAAACAAGCAGACATAATCCAAAAACAAGGGGCGGCAGGACAATCGGAATATCTACGAAAGTATCAAGAATTGTCCGGCCTGGAAAATCGAAACGACTCAGGACATAACTCACGGGCACACTTACAAACACAGCCAGAATAGCGCTTATTGTGGAGGTTATAAGACTTAATCTCAGGGCAAAACGCAAATCCACACTTTGAAAAATCGCCCTGAATTCATGAAAGTCCAGAAACACTACCGCCGCCCCAAAAAGCAGCAGGAGCGATCCCACAAAAAAAACTGTTATAAAAAATGAAAATATATCAAAAAGGGATATAAAGCCGTACCGGGAAATCCTGATCCTATTCCTCCTTTTCCTCCAGATAACCATATCGTTGAAAAGCTTCCCGGCCTGTGTCCGATATAATAAAATTCATAAAATTTTCAGCTTCTTCCTGGTTTTCTGCATTTTCGAGCAAACACGCGGTGACTCGTATTTCCGGGAAATCTATGCCTGCAGGAATACTTTTTAATTCATCATATAATTCAGGAAGAAAACTCCAGGCCACCCCTGCATCAATGTGTTCAGATACCAGGGCAACTGCCAGTTCATTATGAGCACGACTCTCAAGAACCACATTATCGTAAACCGATTCTTTCCATCCTTTATCAGCAAGAGCTTTTTCCACAAGCTCTCCTGCTGTAGAATAGCGGGGATCCGTTAACCCCACTTGAAGCTCAGGTCTTTTCAAACAGGAGATATCTTCGATATTATGAGGATTATCCTGCGGTACCATAACCACAGGCCGGAGATATCCGGGAACTGTATAATCCCTTAAGAGTCCTTTTTCGTCCAGATTATCCGCATAAGGATCGTGACAGACATAGACATCTCCCCACTGTCCCACTTCGATGGTGGCAAGTAATTCTGCAGAACCGCCAAAATTAAACTGAACAGCTATATTATATTCTTCCTGAAAATCCTTTGCAATCTCTTCCATCACCAGTCGCATAGAGGAACCACAATGGACGACCACTTTTCTGTCCGCTTCTATCTGAGCAAATTCACTGCGCTGCTCATAAGGAGTAGCCCGTGTAGTAATCTCACCTGTTTCTTCAGTTTCTGTCTGATAACGAACCCCCCAGATCACTGCAATTACAAGCACTGCCAGAATAACTGCATAGAATAACCTGTCACTTCTCATTTGTTCACCTCTCCAAAATGATGTTTGTCAAAAATTTCCCGGCTCTCCTGTGTCAGCATGAAATCCATAAACTTCTGTGCCTCTTGATTATTCTCTGAAAACGACAGTATAGCAAGAGGGACCATGGGCATAACATTGTCATCAGGAGGAATAGGAATAACCTCTCCTTCTTCATGCCGCCGTGCCACGGTTTCCCATACAATCGCAGCATCAATGTGACCCATTATGACTCCTGTCGCTAAATCATGAACAGTTGTCCCGTCAAATACCACATTCTCCTCCATCTCTTCCCGGGACAGGTTGTTTTTTTCAAATATCTGCCATGTAATACCGCCAATAGCAGCTGCTCTTTCATCACCCACTCCCAGCTTGATAGCGGGATCTGCGAGATCATGCAGGCTCTCTATCTGATGGGGGTTTCCGTCCTGCACCATAATAACCGGTACAAATCTCGCTACATTGACACTTTTCTCAATAAAAGTCCGCTCTTTTGCTTTCTGAACATACGCTTCATCGCCAGGCATAAAGAGGTCACCTTCCGGATTTGCCTGAAGCTGCCCCAGTAATATGTTAGAAGCCCCGTAATTGATTCGGACAGCAATACCTGTTTCTTCTTCAAAGTTCTCTACTATTTCAGAAACAGCAGGTCGCAAACCTGCTCCACAATAAAAATGTAAGGGTTTCCCTTCTCCACCCAAAAACAGATCACGGATAAACATACCCATCAAAAAGAAGACCACGAAGATAAGAAGAAATTTCAATCCTTTTCTTATCTGCTGAATACTTTTATCTTTTTTCATTGAACAAGGATAAACTCATTGAATGCGTCAGGATCCGTACCACCTGCAATGCCAGGAGTCATCTCCAACCAGTAATCATAGCCTTCACCATCAGCATCTTCGAAAATTACTATATTAAAAGCAAAAATAGCACCTTCCCCGGGTTCCACCTCTAATTTTTCAAAAGGCATCTTTATCTCATAAAAAGTTTTCTTTTCATTATCATCGCGGTGTACATGATATTCACTGTAATCAAACAGATCTGAAACAGGACCGCCAAACTGATAGGTACGAACCTGTTCACCACCTGCCAGCGCAAGACAGAGGTTAAAGTCAGAAATTCCGGGTTTTTTGGGCGCAATGCCAAACTGAATAGAGTCTCCATCCCAGATACTATCCCCTCTTCGGGAGTTGAAATGTTCTTCTACTTTTGCCTCTACCGCCAGGTACAGATATTCTTCATCCCAGCCAAGATATACATGCGCCTGCTCAAGTGTTCTCTCAAGAGTATCAGGATCCCCGTTTTTAAAATCCTCATCTTCACCAAGGTAAAAGAAAGGTCTTCCCTCCCATTCAGAAAGATTTCCATCTATTTTTACAGGCTCATCCAAAACTCTTATTTCTTGTAAATCTTCAAAAATAAAGTCTTTCGTTGTTGTGTGTCCATCAAAGTCCATATCTTCTTTATCTGAAGGTAACTGCTCAGGTTTCTCGAAGTCCAGCCTGATGGAAATCTGACAGTTTTCATCGATCATCTCTTCCAGTTCGAACTGGACCTCCCTGCTTTCCTGGGGCTCCATTTCGAACCCTTTTTCTTTGATAGGTATATCATCTATCTTCAAAGTAGCTTTTACCTGAACCGGTTGAGTATCCATATGACAGTTTATATCGACCAGTATTCTATCAGCAGCAACCACTGTAATATCATACACACCGGCAGGATATATATGATGAAGAGGAAGAGGTTCATATCCTTCCAGAGCTTCTTTTAGAGGATACTCCTCAAGATAGATAACCTTCTCTTCTCCGCCTGCCGCTTCTCCTGGTACAGACAGAAAGAAGGCAAGCATACAGACCATTATCAGTATTTTCTTCATACCTGTACTCCTGAATATTATTTTATCATACAACCGAAAACGAATCACTTATGATCCTGGCACACAATTTCTATTCCCGAAATGACAGAAGGAGCATTCCCATTAACAAACTCTATTTTTAAAATATCCTGAACTGGTATATCGGCAAATTCTTTCTTTACCAAACGTCGAGCTCCCCCTGTTTCCTCATATATATCAAAGCCTTCCAGCACCTTTTCTCCCTGCACCTTAACATCAAACCGTCGCTCTCCAATTCCCAGGTCTTCCGGTTCAGCAAAATACATGGTCACGTGATATGACTTCTCTTCCTCTTCAGATTCCTCATCTAACAATTTCACTTCCAGCGAATCAATACCTTTAGCACCATAGGAAGCCACCCACTCATAGCCGTCTTCCGGATTTTCTATCCACGAAGAATGATTACGAAACCACTCATGAGAGCTTGATGTCAATTCGAGAGGCACATCGGGACCCTGTCCATAGATTTTAGGATACTCCAGCCACAAAACGTCATTCTCACGCCGATTTCCCTGTGCACCAAAATTTATGCCAATGGTTTGTATGGGTTTTTGACCACTTTCCAGCCTGTTAAGGGTCCACATTTCTGCTTCTGGCTTGTGAACAAGCCCCAATGAGGTCTGAAGTTGATAAGAACAGGTACACGTTCTCGTATATTCAGGGGCATTCAATAATCCATCTGCGGCAATAAGGTTATTCGTACAACCAGAACGAAAACCGCCAAAGTTACCAGTGCCTCCTAAATTTTTCAAATCATGAAATCCGGCAGCACCAGAACGAAAATTGATCATATGCCGACTGGCATTCATAGTACCACACCCATAATATCTATGATAAGACCAGCGGTATTCTTCGCCTGTAAGTGGATGCTTTTGCAACATCACTTCGCCTGTTTCAGGATGTATTGCTCGTTGTCCGGGATTCCCCGGGATAATCATATCGGGATGCAGTCCCAGAGGACCGGTGTATCTTTCCCGGTAAGTCCATTTTTCATCACCACTTTGCCCGCAATGGGCTTTCAGCCTTTCACGGGGCTCATCTGGCGGCACTCCCCGGGCACCATGTCTGCCCCCCTGCAACAGGGTATTATATTCTTCATAGTATCCTAACCATGTCCCGAAAACGTCTTCCTCCTCCCGCCAGAGTTCTCTGCCTGTGCGGATATCAAAAGCGAGCAGATGAGATTCCTCTTCCACTTCTACGCCTCTCCTCTCAAGAAGTTCCCGGGCCCCGCTGGAAATTCCATCAATGGTAAATAATTTCCCGTCACCTGCTACTATGGCATTATGTCGGAAACCAACCTGTTCAGCTTTCCGGGCCCAATGAACACCTCCATCATATCGATCCATGACCAGAATAATGCTGCTGGAAGTGGCATTCCAATTCTCGGTATTGCCAATTTCTCCATCATCAAATATCTGGGGATCAATGGTGGCAATTAAAAGATCTTCCCAGACCATCACATGACCCCATTCCGGGTTGCGAACTTCTTCAAGGGGAGGGATGCGAAATTCAACCTCTACTTCCCCGCTAGAAGGGTCAAGACAGTAAAGTTTGTCTTCATATATAACGTACACTCCATCCTCTTTGGAAACATAAGGACTTCCTATAAAATTTGCGCCCGGATGATTTGGCATATACACTTCTTGTCCATCCCGAAAACGTCTTTCATGCTCAAGAGTGGTAAAAGGATGTCCGATTTCTGGAAAATCTTTTACCCATAATTCGCGCCCGGTATACACACAACGAGCACTCAGGGTATCAATGCCAAGGATAAACAGTTTACCCCCTGCTACTTGAGGAATAGGACCATTACCATGCCTCGGAAGAGTATTTTTATTAGAGGGGCCGCCGAACCACAAAACTCCCATAGGCGCTCTGACCAGATCATCATCAGAGTAGGTA
>PWGE01000102.1 GCA_003554345.1 Candidatus Sumerlaeota bacterium
AATGTTTGGAAATCCACGTCAGTATTTCTGGCTGGTTCCTCAGCTTGGCGGTAATTATAATGAGGTAAACGGAGGTTTTTTCACCTTTTCATTGCTGGTGATGGTTATTCCCGGTCTGCTGACAGCCGGTAAACGATATCGACCATTGTCTTTGAGTGCTTTTGGTGTGATGCTCCTGTGTTTTGCTTTTGCATATCCGGTCCCCTTCTTTCATTCTTTTCTCAATTCTCTGCCTCTCTTTGAAGTGGGAGCGAACACCCGCCTGATATACGGTGTGGCTTTTATGGGTATTATACTCGGAGTGCTTGGCTGGAAACATATTTTAGAAAATCTCACAGGAAAGTGGATATTCTATGTTACTCTGGGCGTTCTCATTCTTATATTCGCGGGTAGTGGGATCTATGTTGTGCGAAACACTCTTTTTCCTGAATATGTGGACTGGGGACAACAGGTTTTTATACTCCAGGGGATACGACTGCTGATTATTGCCCTCTTTCTTGTTATTCTCTGCAGGGTGCGTTGTTCTGTCGGACTGAAAAAGGTTTTCCTGGCCGTGGCGGTGTTTTTTGAAGTAGCTCTCCTGTTTCAGGGATATAATCCCATTATTCAGCATACATACTTTTATCCTTCCGGTGAAACTACCCGTCAGGGCAGAAGAGCAGGGTTAAATCGAATTATGTTCCCGGGAAATAGTATGCCGGCCAATACCTCTACCTATTATGGACTGTATGATATCCGCAATTATGATGCAATGAATCTGAAACGGACCATTGAAACAAGTCAGATGTACAGGCATATCCTGGGAGCATGGGATGATTACTATACGGTCGGCTCTCCTTTTTTTAATTTTTTGGGAGCCCAGTTTGCTGTGGTACCTCATAAAGACATTATGAAGTATGACTACTTTCCTGCACAGATGCCTCAAAAAAGCTATGAGGTTTCCTATAACACTGTTATGACCCAACCACTGGTAACTGTAAGAGAAAATCCGACTTCAGTTATGTTGCATCTTCATGCCCCGGGGGTGAGTGAAGAGGCTCCTCTGCTGGTAGGTATTACCCCCTGCCTGGAGGAACCTGACTATCTGGTGCTCAATAGATATGAATCTCCGCGGGAGGGGTCTTTAAAAGTGGAAATACCATCCGATATAGAACTGAAACAAGGCAAGAAATATTTCCTGCAACTCAAGGTGGATTTTGCCTCTGAAGAGAGCTTTGAAATATCCTCCATGCATTACAACCATGCTTCGCCGGCATTTACTGAAAAAGAGGAGTTGCCCCATCCTCTCTGGTATGAGATACGTTATGATGATAATCGCTATGTGCTGGAAAATGAGATGGAAGGTCTTTACTGGTACAGGAATACCCAAGTTTTACCCAGAGCTTTTCTTACCAACCAGATTCGCCTGAGTGATGAGACTATACTGGATGATATGGCACGCTCCAGCATGAGTTACGACAATCCGGAGGTATTCATTGAGCAAAATCGTCTGTCCGGGGAAAAGGCCGTACGACTAGAAGAATTGTCCCGCGAGGACCCTTTCATGAAAGATGTCGAAATAACAGAATATGAGTCGAACAGGGTTACTATACCTGTTAAGGCTCCTCAAGCCGGGTTATTGGTGCTCAGCGATAGCTGGTATCCAGGCTGGCAGGTATTGGTAGACGGTGAACGAAAAAATATTATACGAACAAATTACAACTTTCGGGGAGTGAAACTGGAACCGGGAGAGTTTGTGGTCGAGTTCAAATACCGGCCGTGGAGTTTTTATGGAGGGGTGTTCCTTACTTTATTATGTATGGCGGGTGGATTACTCGTACTATACTCTCAAAAACGAATGGAAAAAAAGGAATGAACTGATATAATAGAAAAAAATCGGGGCGTAGCGCAGGTGGTAGCGCACTGCGTTCGGGACGCAGGAGTCGCTGGTTCGAGTCCAGTCGCCCCGATATTTTGGTTGAAGGGGTCTCAGTATGGCAGAACTTTTAAAGGGAAAAGAAGTACGGGAGAAGATTCTGGCACAGGTGGAAAAGGATGTGCAGCGGGCTAAAAAGACTCAGGGAGTAGTGCCCGGCTTAAAAGTGCTTCTGGTAGGAGATGATCCTGCTTCGGAGGTCTATGTAAGAAATAAAGCCCGGGCTTGTGAAAGGATAGGTTTCCATTCTGAGATAGAACATCTGCCTTCTTCTGTTTCCCAGGAAAAGGTTCTTCAGCAGATAGATGATTGTAATCAGGATGATTCCATTCATGGACTTCTGGTACAGTTACCCCTGCCCGACCATATTAATGAAGACAGAATTATTCAGTCTATTCATCCCCTCAAGGATGTAGACGGTTTTCATCCCGAAAATGTGGGACGTCTTTGTATCGGTACGCCGAGATTTGTTCCATGTACGGCGTTGGGTATTATAGAAATTCTTAAATATCATGACATTGAAATAGAGGGGAAAGATGTGGTTATTCTGGGAAGAAGCAACCTCGTTGGCAAACCTTTACTGAACTTACTTATCCAGAAACGACCCTATGCCAATGCCACTGTGACCCTCTGTCATTCCCGTACCCGAAATCTTGCTGAAAAGTGTCGTCAGGCTGATATCCTGGTAGCGGCAATCGGGAAGCCGGAATTTGTAGACGGTTCCATGGTAAAAGAGGATTCCGTTATAATAGATGTGGGTATCAACAGGGTCGAAGATAGCAGCCGGGAAAAAGGATATCGCCTTGTAGGAGATGTGAAGTTTGCAGATATTGAAGAAAAGGTGCAGGCGATAACACCGGTACCGGGTGGTGTTGGACCCATGACGATAGCTTCTCTTATGATGAATACCTGGCAGGCTTTTAAGCTTCAGACCGGTCTGGAATAATCACTCTTCTGTTTCTTCGGGACCTTTCCCAATTGCTTCTTCCAGGTACTGGCTTATAACCTGGGAACGCAAAAAGTTGATATCTTCCTTTTTATCAGAAGTCAATAATTCAAGATGTCCCGGTTTGCCAAGACAGAGGCAGGTATTTATATCAGATATTCTCAGGGAGGGAAAAAGTTCCTGTTCAATTCCTGTACGAATGTTTAAGAGATGGGTGATCATTTCTTTAAAAGAAAGGAGACAGGAGGAGCGCAGGACAGCTAATGAGCGTAATAATGGATCATAATGGGATAAAAAGTCAGATTCAAAGGCCTGCAGACGAGCCCTTTTTTCCTGAACTTTCAATGAAGAAACGGCCTCTTCCATGAGGGTGATAATTTCAGATTCTTTCATGCCAAGGGTATGGGCATTTTCCACCACGTAGAGTCCGGGATAGCAAACCTGGTTCCAGTAAAACGGAACAAGTTTAATGCCGCTTCCCAGAAATTTATGGCAAAGAGTGTTATAGTTTACTTTTCGCATCAAAAAGGGAAGATGCATGACAATGCGAAATTTAAGGGCTGTTCCCAGTTCCGAGTAGCGGCTGGAAAAATAGCCGTAGCGTGGATGATAAGCATACGGGAATTTTTTTTCCAGGAAACGCTCGACGGCCAGAAGTTGTAAAAATGCCGCCTCAAGATTATCTTTGATTTCCAGGTTGAAAAAGGAAAAATGGTTCTCATGGAGTAGAAAAAGGAGGGTGTTATCCAGTGGTGAAAAGTATAGCTTTTTACGGTAAATATTCTGGAGAAAAGAAGAGGGTAGCAAGAAAAGTTCATTCAGAAGTGTCAGAAAATTATTATCAGATTCCTTGCAGGAAAGATGATTCCAGCTGGAAAAGAAAGGGTCCTGCGAGAAAGAAAGAGTGACCTGCCTTTTAAATTCAGTAAGGTCGGCGAGGTCCATCTTCGCTGGCAAAGGGAGATCTTCACAGTTTCTATTGCATTCAGCGTGGCAAAATAAGACAATGGGATCAGTGTCTTTTGAGGTATACCATCGATATTGGAGAAGGAGGCTGTCAAGTTCCTTTTGATTCACCGTTTGCCTCTTTTTCTATTTCCTTTTCCAGTTTAATGAGATGGTTTTTTATTTTTCCAGCACGATTATAATCTTCCGCCCTTACAGATTCCTGAAGAAGTGTTTTCAAAAGATAGAGTTTTTGATACTTTTTATAGAGTGTTTCATTTTGGGAGGGAAGCATTCCCCGGTGAAAATTCATCTTCTGTGAGGAAGAGAAGACTTTGTCCAGGAGAGATTCGAAATAATGCAGGCATTTCAGACATCCAAATCTACCGGAAGTCAAAACCTGCATAAAAGAGTGGAGGCAGTGAGGGCAGGTTATACGGTCAAATTCTGATGTGAAGTTTCTCCCGCTGCTTTCAGAAAGCTGATTCCCACCCAGCATATTCCTGAATATGTCCTGCAGATAACCGGATTCTTCATTTTGAAGGTAAATATTATAACGTTTATAACAACGGCGGCAGAGAAAAACACTTTGAAACTTTGAAGGAGTGCGTATTAAGATTTTTACAACAACATTGCCTTTATGGCACTGATAACACTCCTGGTCGTCAAAGTTCATATTTTGTTCCGAGTTCCGTGGTTATTTTCTGGAACTCCTTGATCAATGATCTGGTATGAGGGCCGGGAGAGCCATCGGCAATAGGACGTGCATCGACCTTCACCACAGGAATAACTTCAGCAGCAGTGCCCGTGAGAAAGCATTCGTCTGCGGTATAGATGTCAAAAAGGGTCAGAGGTCTTTATGCTACCCTGTAACCTTTTTCCCGGGCCAGTTCTATTACCGAATCCCGGGTAATTCCTTTTAAAATGCCGGTATGTTCAGGGGGAGTAATGAGCTCTTTGTTATTGAAAATGAAGATATTATCCCCTGTACATTCCAGGACGTAGCCTTCCTGTGAGAGCATAAGGGCTTCCAGGGCTCCGGCATTTTTCCCCTCAATTTTTGCCATGATATTATTGAGATAATTTAAGGTCTTGGCTTTCGTGCTGAAGGCGGCGGAGCTGAGGCGGCGGGTAGAAGCGGTCACGATATCCAATCCCTTTTCGTAAAAATCACGGGGATAAAGAGCGATCTTGTCGGCAATAATAAAAACAGTAGGTTGAGGACATTTCCAGGGTGCCAAACCCAGGTCACCCTTTCCACGGGTAATAACCAGGCGAATATAGGCATCCTTCAACTGGTTTTTCTGAAGGGTTTGTATGACGGCTTCTTCCAGCTCATCCAGGGAAAGGGGGATGTCCAGCATGATGTATTTTGCCGAAGCTTTCAATCTTTCCAGGTGTTCTTTTAACTTGAAGACATTACAATTATAGGAGCGGATCCCTTCAAATACTCCGTCTCCGTATAAAAGCCCGTGGTCAAAAACAGAAACTGTTGCCTGTTCCTCCGGGACAAATGTGCCGTTTAAATAGATGAGTAACCCCACTTTCAGCCTCCTCTGTTTTAAGGTTTTTCTAAAATACCATGTTGTATTTTATAAATTCTCTTCATTTTTTTTGCAATCTCAAGGTCATGAGTGGCCATGATAATTGTTTGACGGAACTTTTGATTGATATCCAGCAATAATTCTATGACATTATTACGGTTTTTTTCGTCAAGATTGCCGGTAGGTTCATCAGCCAGCAAGAGACAGGGGGAATTAATCAGGGCCCGTGCTATTGCAACACGCTGTTTTTCAC
>PWGE01000323.1 GCA_003554345.1 Candidatus Sumerlaeota bacterium
AGAACCATTTTTTGAGCCGACCAATCCCCCCACAGCACTATCTCCATTTACCGAGCCTGTCGCATAACAATATATTATTGCACCTGAATTTTGTCCCACTAAACCCCCGATATCGCTTTCACCTGTCACGTCTACCCTCGTATAAATATTTGAAAGAGAGCTTTCTTCCTGATTACTCCCAACCAGTGCACCGACATTGCTTTTTCCGGTGACTGCTCCCTCTACCAATGCCAGGTTTTGAATTTGAGCACCAGCCTCACAGGTGCCAAAAAGGCCGACATACTCTTCTTCAGGGCGATTGATATGGAGTCCGCTGATAGAGTGTCCCTTGCCGTCAAACGTCCCCTGGAATGAATGTATCGGCTCAAATCCTTTGCCGTCATTCCACTCAGCAGTCTCCGAAGCATCAATATTTGCTGTAAGAACATAATTCGCGTTGAGAGGATAAGTATAATCTTTGCCGATTTTCTGAAGATCTACGATGTGGCTGATGTAAACAGGATCGGGCACCCTCACCATGTTCACGGAAAGAGGTAATGACCATTCAGATGTTTGGGTAGTATTTGCAGAACATCGAGTCTGTACGCGGACTGAATAGGTTCCCGTTGAACTCCAGCTATGAGTAAAAGTAGAAGAACTGCTCCACTCTGAATAAAAGCCGTCACCCCAGTCAAATCGATATTCAACTTCTCCGCTACAGGTGCAGGCACCTCCCTCTGCAGTATATTCGTAGCTATTATCAGTAATACCGGCTACTGTACCATCGGGAACCTCTGCCTTTGTTACCACATGAGGCAGAGCTAACAGACGCAGTCCGATATTATTGTCAGTGTGAGCGGGATTATCAGAGTTGCGTGCTGCTGAACGGCATAATGCAGCAATACTGTCCCAGCTTCCACCCCGCAAAACCCGCTCTGAAGCACGGGGAGAATTTACCCACGCAGAGCCATCACCGGGCGCTTCAGAATAATCAGAATGATAATCATCTTCACACCACTCCCATACATTGCCTGACATGTCAGACAGACCCCAGGCATTAGGAAGTTTCTGTCCAACTGGGTGCGCATATTCTCCTTCCCGGTTTTCCTGGTACCATGCATAACTGGCAATTTCCACATAATCAGGATCATCTCCCCAATAAAAGCGGGTACTGGTATTTCCTCGTACAGCATATTCCCATTCTGCTTCAGCCGGCAGGCGAACATGAAAATTTTGTTCTGTATCTGCCAGATGAGCATTAAGGGTGTCAAGAAACCCGCCTTCTTCCCGAATATCGTTCCAGCTTACATGTGTTGCCGGCGAATCCGGATGATCCAGCACATTGTCTTCACCCTGCCAGGGTGCTGTTCCCATAACTGCTTCCCATTGGGCTCTGGTTACCGGATATTTCCCCAGGTGAAGCATTGACCAGGTTGTAGTATCAAATCGTGCCACACCGTGTCTTTCCAATAAAGCATAAACATTTCCCTCTTCATCTGATCGTAATACCGCGGTCCCATTCCACCATCCCTCATCTCTTTCGGGATTAAACTCAAAGGGTTCCGATTCAGATATCTTGTTTCCAGAAAGGTCCCAGATAACAATACGTTGATTATGATGAGTAACATCTCCGTCAATATTTCTTGCCAGTCCTATGGTATACACTATCCCTTTTTCTTCATCAATCTTAAAAGCTGCTATTCGTGGCGGGTTGTAAGCGGCTGACAGGTCAAAAGCAGTATCTTCTATCGGTGCCCCGGTAGGATCAAATTTCTGAAAAGGAATATCTTCCCTTGTACTGCTTCTCCAGAAAGTGCCGTCATCATTTAAATGAAGATCCATCGCCTGGACTTTTTCATTGAGTATGGTGCCTGTCCATTCCCCATCAGTTTTCTCAATGAGAATGGGACGGGTATCTTCCTGGTTTCCTGATACGAGAATTCTTGTGTCATCACCGGTTCCCCGTACTGTTAATGCATCTCCTAAACGCATTCTTGGTATATCGCTGAAGTCATTTTCGTAAATTAACTCGGGATCAGCATCTATATCTGCCCAGCGATACACTTTAAAGTTTCCCAATAATACAGGATCCGGCTCATCCAGTACTTCTTCGTCGTGAATAACCAGGTTTGTAGAATATAAAGCGCCATCTGCAGAGAACATTATACGGTTGATCCCAAAGTTTTTTTGTTGAATACCTTCCAACGACAGAGACATACCTGTTAATTCACTGCCGTCTTCAATGGAAAAGAAGGTAACTTCCGGTATGTTTTTATGCACAACAAGCAGGTAATCATCATAAACAGCAAGCCCCCGAAACTGATCCTTGTCAAAACCTTCCGGAAACGGCTCGGATCCTTCTTCTGCCAGAATCATACCGCAGGGGTCTTCCCAGATTTTTGTAGCCGTAAAATGAAAGTCAGTCCCGATATTAACTTCATGTTGTGGCTCTTCATCAGCATAGCTGTCCTGTTCCCCTGGATAGCGTCCCATCATGAAACCACCTCTGGGAATTTGAGAAAGTTCCATTTCTATATCATCAGGAAGTAAAATCGCATTTTCTCCCGGTCTTTCATATCCGTTGTTATCATTTGTTTCTCCAAAGGCAAATAAAAACATGCCAGCAAAAAAAGCTAATACAAAAAAACTTAATATGTTGCTTTTCATATATCTACCCTCTCTTTTATTGTCCTTATTGTTACAAATCATCTCCTGTGTAATATTTCAGAAAACCGGGGGGCTGACATGCTCTGGAATAAAGGGATCAGCGAGGCAGAGATTGACAAAAAGAATAGTACTATGGCAAAACTCGTTACACACAATCAAGAAGGTTAGAAAGAAGATCCAATGCCCCTTTTTTTACTGTTGGCTTTATATTAATTATAAATCATAAAATTGTGTTTATCTACAAAAATATATAAAAGACTTAAATGACGCCCATTCTTTATAGATTTCTTCTCCCCGGGGAGTTCAAAAAAATTCCGGGAAAAAGCCGATAAGAACAGAAAAATGAAAAATATATCTCTCCGTCCCTGGTATAGTTTACATGCCGGATAGCAATGCCACGCAGAAGCAACAGACTTTCACAGCAGAAGCAAAGCTAATATTGCCCACATTTTTTCATTAACATGATAGAATGGTGCCAGGAATTATAATAACAGGGACAAAAACCATGTCTTCACTGGAAAGATTTCGGGGAACGCTTCTTGGTCTGGCAGCGGGGGATGCCCTCGGTACGACGGTGGAATTTTCACCCCGGGGAAGCTTTGATCCTTTAACCGACATGGTCGGCGGCGGTCCTTTTGACCTCGAACCAGGCCAATGGACAGACGATACTTCTATGGCACTGTGCCTGGCAACAAGTTTACTGGAATGCAACTCGTTTAATGCGCAGGATCAGATGGAACATTACTGCCGCTGGGCAGAAACAGGATATCTCAGCTGTACCACCGGACCTGCCTTTGATATTGGAGGAACTGTTGTAGCCGCCCTTGAAAAGTACAAGAAAAGCGGTAACCCTTATGCAGGTTCCAGTGACCCCTATTCAGCAGGAAACGGGTGTATCATGAGGCTTGCACCCGTTCCCATGTTTTTCTTTCCCGACCAGGATAAAGTGGAAAAATATGCTGTTAAAAGTTCCCAGACCACGCACGCCACCAGGGAATGCATAGATGCCTGCCGCCTGTTTGGAAGAATGATCTGCCGCGCTCTTCTGGGCTATTCTAAAAAGGAAGTTGCAATCGGTGATAGCGATAGTTTTAAGGGTGCTCCCGCGATTATGAGCATAGCCCAGGGAAAGTACCTCAAAAAAGAAAAAGAAAATATCCGCGGGTCAGGATATGTTGTTGAGAGCCTGGAAGCTGCCCTGTGGTGTTTCATGAAAACAGACAGTTACAGGGAGGCCATTCTGTCGGCAGCCAACCTGGGTGATGATGCAGATACTACGGCAGCAGTATGCGGCCAGGTTGCCGGAGCTTATTACGGTGTATCAGGCATACCTTCTGACTGGCTCGATAAGCTGGCGATGAGGCAAGAAATAACACAAATTGCCGATGGGTTGTATGAAAGGCAGGCGGGTACGGATTCTTAAAAAAAAAGCCGATAAAGTATTTTCTGATTCGTTTGTATAGTTTTCAAGCGCTCCTCAGCAGGAAACTACAGTAAACCACTCAGGAATCCTTTAATTTTTAACCTTCTTGCCGACTTATATTGCATTCTTTAATGATATCTGTAATATATTATACTCATACAAAAAATATCTGGAGGTTATTTATGCTTTTTAAGCATAATGTTTTTTTATTTTCATTCATTTTTGTATCTGCCCTGGCTCATATAATCACCGCAGGAGGCGGATTTGATGAAGGACAGGGGACAGAAGATGACCCGTATCAGGTCTCCACAGCCGAACACCTGAATAATGTCAGGGAACATCTGAATGCCTGTTTCATACAAAAAAGCGACATTAGTCTGACTGATTTTGCCAGCGAAGAAGGGTGGGAGCCTATAGGAGATGAATCCAACCCTTTTACCGGTAATTATGATGGCAATGACAAAACGATCAGCGAACTGGTTATCAACAGGCAGGAAGAAGATCATGTGGGATTATTCGGCTATGCAGAGAATGCAGAACTGGTCAATATAACAATTAAAAATGCAAACGTGCAGGGACATAATCATGCCGGAGGACTGGCAGGAAGACTTGCTGATAACAGTACCATCAGCGGGAGCCACATCAAAGCTGAGGTATACGCTGATGAGTACTATGCCGGCGGATTGGCAGGTTCAATCCAGGGCGGTTCTATTTTTCAATGTTCCAGTAACAGCGAGGTCGAAGCCGGAATTAACCGAGCCGGAGGTATCGTGGGAAGCAGTACAGGCACCGTTGAACAGACCTACAGTAAAGGAGTCATCATGGCAAGCGGTTCACCAACACGAGCCGGAGGATTAATTGGAAAGAATGAAAGTGGCGGCGACATTGTCAATTGTTATTCCCACGCCGATGTTCATGCTGATGGCACAGCCAGCGGGGGGCTTGTTGGTCTGAACTGGGGAGACATTCAACATTCATATGCTGCTGGTCATGTTTCATCTGAAGAAAGTGATACTGGCGGATTGGTAGGTTCAAATAGAGGCTTCGTAGAAGGTTCATATTATGATAAAGACACCACCGGGCAGGATGATGATATGTGGAAGGGAGAACCCCGTTCCACAGCTGAGATGAAAGATGAAACGACTTTTACAGGATGGGACTTTGCTGAAAAGTGGGAAATATCAGAACCGAACTCAGAGATGGAAGGGTATCCGGTATTAAGCTGGCAGGAAGTTCCGAACAGTATCAGGGACTGGCTCAACTATTAAGCAAATAACCCGACAAAAAAGAATATGATTGCTATCAAAACTATGAGGTGACGATATATGGTCAATCAGGACAAAGAGACACGGTCCGAAGGTGGAGAAAAGAAGACGGCATCAAAGGTAACCTGGTTACGTCCGAGTGGAGGGTATCTCACCTTAAAATCTTTTCAGGTTACTACGATTATCTACGACG
>PWGE01000251.1 GCA_003554345.1 Candidatus Sumerlaeota bacterium
AAGGTTGGATACAACGGAAGCCATGTGACCTAAACAGCATTGATAACCTCTCTACTCGACATGAAACAGGATAAGAACAAAAAGATGAAGAATACAGAAAAATATGCATCGGTGGACAGGATAGTCAGGATAGAGAAAGAAAGACAAACAAAACCCGGAAGAAGAATGTATCACGCGCTTGCCAAGCCGCAGACCTGCCAGAGTGAACATTCAGGAAGACAGAAAAGAACCTGCAAAATACAATTCTTTATTCTCCAATCCTATTAGTCATATCCGTCCTATTGGTCTTATTGGTCCCATTATTTTTCATCATTGATGGCGCCAGCCCCCGGGAGAACTTTCATAAAAAACGCAAGACATTCCATTCAATGAGAAGGAATAGCTCAATTTGTCAGTAAACTTCTATGTGGTTTGGTGGGGCTCAGATTTAGAGAGAAAATACTTAATTAAAGAGGTTAACTCCATCATTTCATAGGGTTTTTGGAGATACGCAACCTGAGGATCCTTAACAGCCTCCTTTATCAGGAGACTGGTACCGGTACAGATAATAACAGGAAGATCGGCAGAATATTTTCGGGCAGCTTTATAAACCTGGGCGCCGGTCTGGTAGGGCATAAGGATATCCAGAATAATACAGTCCGGTTGCACATCAGGAAGGCACTCTATCCCTTCTTTCCCATTCATTGCAGTGTATAAAGTCAGTCCCTTTTTTTTAAAATAATAATAAAGGGTTTCGACATATTCTTCGTCGTCGTCGATGAGTAAAATACGCGGTTTTCTCAATGTGCTCCTCTCCTTTTATTTGATTTAAAGGATACTCTTTTGGTATTTCAGGCCTGTGGGGGTTCTGGCCAATCCTCCCAGGGCGCTTTCTTTGAGAGTGGTGGGCAGTTGTTGCCCAATACTCTTCATAGCGGTGATCACTTCATCAAATGGAATAATGCTTTGTACTCCATTTAAAGCCAGATAGGCAGCTGTAATAGCATGGGAGGCATAAAAAGCGTTTCTCTTCACACAGGGCACCTCAACCAGCCCTGCTACCGGATCGCATACCAGACCGAGTGCATTTTTTAAAGCCAGGGCGGCAGCCTGGAATATCAGTTCTGTGTCATTATTTATGGCAGAGACTAACCCCCCGGCAGCCATGGAAGCCGCAGCCCCACATTCTGCCTGACACCCTCCTTCAGCGCCGGCCATGGGAACTTTTTTTTCAATGACAAGACCGATAACAGAGGCAACAAGAAAGGCTCGTTGAAGGGTGCTGTGAGATATTTCGTGGCTTTCAGCACAGGCAAGGAGTACTCCGGGTATAATGCCACAGGAACCTGCGGTGGGAAAAGAAACAATCTTACCGCGACAGGCATTGACTTCTGCTATGGCAAGGGAATACTGCAATGCTTTCTGATAAAAGGGGTCTTTTAAAAGTGGCTGAGAAATACTGTGCATTTTATGAGCGTTACCTCTGGTTAATCCTGAACAGGAATATTGAGGTGAGTTCAGTCCTTTTTTCAGGGAGTCCCTCATTGTTTCTATACGATGGTCTAATTCCCGGTATATGTTCTCAGGCTTTATATCCTGATAAAAAGTCTCTCTTTGAATCATAAATTCTTCAAGGGTTAGCCCTTTTTTTTCAATGGTTTCTATCAGGTCCCTGGTATCTGAAAATTGAAAACTCATGAAATTTCTCCACTTAAAATGCCTGGAATATAGAGAACCCTGTAAACTGCTGAAAAGTCCTTTAATGTTTCCAGTATTTCATCGGTTATACAGGTATCTACTTTGATGACCAGTAGTGCTTCTTCTCCTTTTTCCCGACGATGTGAGGTAAGAGCTGCAATATTTATTCCGTGATTGGCAAGGGTCTGACTTACCCGGGCAATCACACCTATTTCATCATGGTGCCACACTACCAGGGTGGGAGACTCGCCGGCAAGAGAAACCTCATAACCGTCGATATCCTGCACTTCAACATATCCCCCGCCCAACGATGCTCCCCGGATTGTCATACACCGGCTCTGATTGGCCAGAGTAAACTGCACAGTGTTGGAATGGTAGTTATCAGGACATTCATAGATGTTTTTAATTTCAAATTCCAGCTTTTGATGGTGTGCCAGTTCAAAACTGTTTGCAATATTTTCATCATCCATCGCCATGCCAAGGAGTCCAGCGATTACAGCTCTGTCACTGCCGTGTCCCTTCCCTGTATGAGCCAGTGACCCATAAAAGATGATAGAAGCCCTTGTAAGGGGCGATTGAAAGATAATTTTTGAAAGTTGCGCTAATTTCAGGACCCCTGCAGTATGTGAACTGGAGGGTCCAATTATTACCGGTCCCATAATATCAAAAAGGCTTTTATTCTGGCTATTCATTTGTAACTATTATAAAACAGATAACGGAAAAAACATCCTGAATACCATAAAATTAGCTTTAAATGGAGAAAAAACTCTGGTTTTACAGTATTCTTTTCATCAATGGAACCAGGATGAGCATTTTACTTTTATTTCCAGTGCTTGTTATTACCGTTTGTAGAGTGTAAGAAAACATTCAGGATGTTGAAGAAGAGGGTTCAAGAAGGCGTTTGTGGCTGAGATGAATTCCGGCGGCGCCTAAAGGTGCGGTCAATAAAATAGCCAGTACGGCTACTGCCAGTATCCAGTCTCCTGACTCGATGCCCATGGTCAGAGGAATAGCTCCAATGGCAGCCTGTACAGTGGCTTTGGGGGTATATGCAATGATGCAGAATAATCTTTCTTTTTGGGATAAGTTTGAACCCAGCAAAGAGAGAAAAACTCCCAGGGAGCGTGCAACCAACCCCAGGGCAATGATTACCATTCCTGTCAATCCCGCTTCCCAGACCAGGAAAATGTCGACTCTTGCACCTATCAAAACAAAAAGAAGTATCTCAGCAAGCACCCATATTTTATCGAATTTTAAAGAAAGACGGTGCGCCAGGTTATTATCCTTTTCCAGTATGACAAGACCCATTGTCATGATACCGAGTAAGCTGGCAATGGGTATATAATTTGACAGCTCATAAAATAAAATGGCTACAATCATAAAATAGATGAGTTTGCGGGTATCACGAAGAGGAAATTTTTTAAAAAATTCAAGGAGAAGAAATCCCAGTCCCGCTCCCATACAAATCCCCAGCACAATACTGAGCGGAGCCTGCATCAGAAGGGTGAAAATATTGGCGTTGTCACCGGTTCCGGCAGCGAGAAATAATCCGAATATGGTGATGGCAAAAACATCATCTACGGAAGCCCCTGCCAGTACCAGTGTTGGAACTTCTCTGTTTTTACCAAAACCCCGTTCTTTGAGATTAAGCATTTGGGGCACAACCACTGCCGGAGAAACAGCTGCCAGAATAAAGCCCAGCATTCCCGCCTCTGGCAAAGAGAAGTCAAGCCAGTAATATCCTATAAAAGTAATGGTACTTCCTTCAATTATACCGGGAATAAAACTCATTTTTAAAGCGGAAGTGCCAACCTTATTAAGGGTTTTTCTTTGAATACTCAAACCAGCCCGGATGAGAATGATAATAAGGGCTGTTGTCCTTAATTCGCCTGACAGGTGTAAAAGATCAGCTGAAATGAAGTCAAGCAGGTAAGGACCCAGGATAATTCCCGTGAATAGAAAACCTAACAACCCGGGAAGTTTCAACTTCTCCATCAGGTAACGTAACATCTTTGCTACAAGCAGAACTACTGCCAGATTGACAATCATTATATTTCTTCCCGAATTGCAGAGTTTTTGAGAAAATGTATTATAGCAAAAGCTCCTGGTTTATCACCCCTCTCAGTTTTTTTGCTGAATCTGGTATTACATATAATTTCTGAATCTATAAGAGGCTCTCGCAAATATTATCTCATTGAAGATTTTGACATTTGAGTTATATGTAGGAAACTTTTTACGGATATAATGGATATACGGGGATTATCATTTATAAGAGAATGTAGGGATGTGTATCGGCGCTTTGCCATGAAATTATCTTTACCCGTGGTTCCGGAAAGTGGATGTGAGTGATGGATTTTTTCCGGATTGTTCTCAAAAGTTAAAGAAACACTCAGCCTTTTTACCGTGAGCCGCGGGAAGAAAGTAGTATCAAGCAGTTTAAAAAGCAGGTAAAATATTTTTACGTAATACTGGAAGAGGAGGTTACTTATGGAAAACATTACTGAAAGGCTTTTAGAGGTATTTGTTTTATACGGTTTGCGTGTGCTGGGAGCTCTTCTCATAATCTTAGTGGGACGTGTGATTGCTAAAAGTCTTCGTTCTCTTATCGGCAAACTGTTGCGCAAAAGAGAGATTGATGAGACGCTTGTCGCTTTTGTGACCCAGGTATCTTACGTGGCAATGATGATAGTTATAATTATTGCCGCCCTGGGGCAGATTGGTATTCAGACGACTTCGATAATTGCCGTGCTTGGTGCTGCAGGACTGGCAGTGGGTTTTGCCATGCAAAGTTCTCTGTCTAACCTTGCCGCAGGTATCCTGCTTTTAGTTCTTCAGCCTTACAAAGTGGGTGATTTTATTGAAGGAGCGGGAATAGCGGGAACAGTAGAAGAGCTTGGCATGTTCAATACAACCCTTAAAACCCCTGATAACAGGAAGATTGTTGTTCCCAATGCCAGTATGACAACCAATAATGTTATCAATTATTCAGCCAAAGATATCCGGCGTATGGATCTGGTGGTCGGGGTCAGCTATGGTGATGATATTGATAAAGTCAAACGCGTCCTGGAAGAGGTGCTCGACTCTGAGGAGCGCCTGTTAAAAGACCCTCCTCCTAAAATAGGGCTGATTGAAATGGCGGATAGCAGTATCAATTTCGTGGTGCGTCCCTGGGTGCCCACTGCCGAATACTGGAATGTGATTTACGATTTACAGGAAAATATCAAAAAACGTCTTGATGCTGAGGGTATAACCATTCCTTTTCCCCAGCGGGATGTGCATTTGTATAAGAATGAACAATAGAAGTATACTCACATCCTGGTGACAATAAGACCTCATAAAGGGAAGTCAATGGCTTAAGAGATACCATCCTTTACTGGATGATTGGCGATTGTATTCCCGGGAGGTTTTCATGCCCACTCAGGTTGCCGCACCGATAATGAATCCGCCAGAGGCGGGCTTTCAGAATGCCATGTGACTGATAGGACCGATAAGACCAATAGGATGTCTATGTCTGAGGAATCAGGAGTTGTAATTTTTCAGGGAGGATGCTTTTCTTCGCGGTTGGCGTGCATTGACTTCGCGAGTGCTGGTTTCTGGTGTTCTTTCCCATTCTGAAAACTGTTTCCTGACTCCTCAGGGTTTTTTATTTTCAGAGAAAATAATAAGAACCTGGTCAGGTTCACATGGGGGAGGGGCAGACCTGTGTGTCTGCCCGGTATTTATCTCCCCGGATCATTCCATTCGTAGAAGCAGACCTGTGTGCCTGCCCTGCTAAATGGTAAACCAGC
>PWGE01000267.1 GCA_003554345.1 Candidatus Sumerlaeota bacterium
AGTGTGGCTTCCTATTGATGCAAAACCTCATTACTATTTCCCGTATAATGGGCAATATCACCGAATGCACAACTTGAGTCGTTCTTCATATACTCATGCCGAGGTCAGGAAGTCTGACTTTGTATTTTGTAGAGTTTTATTTTCAGAGGAGTTATTCACGCTGATGCAGACATCAGCGCCACCAATAATGAAAACAAAAATAATCCAGAAAAAGAAAGTATCATGCAAGGAGCCCGCAAGAGTCGCAAATCCGCCAGAGTGAACTTTCAGAAATACCATGACAAATATTTTGAAAGACACGTCAAATTATCTCAGGGTAGAGACGCAATATTTTGCGTCTCAAAAGGATCTATTTTCAGAGGAGTTATTCGTGGCAGGACGAGAGCTGATTTTTGTTGTTCTTTCCCATTCTGACTACTGTCTCCTGTATTCTGACTACTGAAGATAGTTTTATTTTCAGGCATGAACGCGATAGAAAACCAGGCTGGCATTATGCCTTTGTGCTTACTTTAGCTGGCGGATATTCCCCCAATATATGGATGACCATTATTTATATGCTCACAAAAAGACTCATTTAATAAACAGGGGGCTGATAATATACCCTTTGACTTGCCGTGAAAATACCTTATTATTCTAATAAGGTATAAACTTCTCAAAGGAGAAAGTTTCATGAAATTCAAAAGAACAGTATTATTAATCGGTATAATGATAATGGGTGTATTGCTCATGGCTGGTAATGAGACCATGGATGAGAAAATTGCAGAGTTGCGTGAGCAAGCGGAAGAAGAAGAGAAACTGGTCTTGCTTTATTTTACAGCTGAGTGGTGTCCTCCCTGTCAGCTTATGAAAGAGAACGTATTACCTGAAGAGGCTGTGCAGGAAGCTATAGAGGCTGATTATCTCTTCCTTAAAATTGATGTGGATGAGGAACCTGAAACTGCCACGCAATATGAAGTTCGGGGTGTCCCCTATATGCTGATCGTTGATCCGGAAGGTGAGCGGGTAAGCAGTTTTTCCGGATACCGGGAAAAAGAACAATATATAGAAACCATTCAGGAGATTGCCGAAGAATACCGGGAGGAGCAGGAATAGTTTTCTGATCATGCATGGTGTTTTGTGACAGGATCTATACCATCTCTGAAAATAAAACCCCGGAAAAGATGTTATACACCGATGATACGGTGATGAAATCAAGATAAGATCAGAAAACATAAGAAACCAGAAAATTTGCATCGATGAACAGGATGGAGAGGATTTAGACAGCCGAAAAAAGACACAGAACCCGTAGAATATCGATATACGGGATGATGAGAAATCAGAAAACATTTCTCTCATAATTTTTACTCTGTGTCTTCGAACCACTGCATTATACAATCTTATTCAAAACTTTTTAGGGGTTTTATTTTTTTGAGCTTGATGTTGTTGCATCCCGGGGTAAGATATATTCAGATTGTTGAGTTGCTACAGGAGAGAGGATGAGAAGTTATTGAAAAGCTTATAACTGTATGATAGCTGACTTTACCACTATGAAGCGTAAGCAAGAACTTCGTTCATTTTATAGGGCCAGAAGGGAGAGTCTTTTACCGGAAGCCCGTAAACTGCAATCCTTTCGTGTTGAGAAGAAAATATTCTTCAATCTCCCCGAAAAAGGGTATGTAGCAAGTTATTATTCCATAAAATATGAACTTAATATGTGGCATCTTAACGAGAGATTAGCCAGCGAAGAACGCCTTGTATTACCATTTACTCAGAATGATTTTTCTTTGCGTCTTTATCTTGTGAAAGACCTTGAAAAAGATATAAGCGTTGACGATAAAGGTATCCCGGCTCCTGATCCACAACGTTGTCCGGAAGTGGAGCCTGATAAGGTGAAAGCGATTATTGTGCCGGGGCTTGCTTTTGACATGGATAATTATCGGCTGGGCTATGGAAAAGGGTGTTATGATAAGTTGCTGGCGGGATTGGATAACGTGATGAAGATAGGTGTGACCTTCGATGAGTGCCTTACCGAAAAACTTCCACATACCGAAAATGATGTACCGGTGGACATTGTTTTAACAGCGGAGAAATCTTTACCTTAAAGATGCTTTCTCTATGTTTCTTTCACAATAATCGGAGAGGTTATCTTTATCCGGGCAACAGTATGTTCCTTCCAGGTTAGGATGGGCTTTTTCTAAAGCTGGTGAATAAAACCATTCCAGAAAAACTGCTGGATAACCATTTCCTTTCGCTCATTGATTGTTTCAGACAGACTCTGTGTCATTATAAAACTTCTTCCAATGGTATGTGGACTGTGAGCAAATGCTCATTTCAAAATCTCTCAGGTATTTTAGAGTTAAAGCAGAGCATCACAACAGAATTAAAAAATTTTAGAACATGATTCAGAGACGGCGGTTACAAGTTTCTCATAATTCCGTACAAAAGTACCAGGATAAAAAGGGTTAATAAAATGGCTATGAGTGTTTTCTTGCGGTTAGAAAAGAGGGGTAAAAAAACAAAAACAGGAATGATGAGTACTATAATGTTTGTTTCCAATCCTTCGCGAACCCTGCCTTCAAAAATCAACTGCAGGGCTGTCAATAAACCGCAGCCCGGACAGTAAAGCCCCGTGATAGAATGGAAAGGACAGACTATGAAGCTGGTTAAACCGATTCTCTCAAGAAGTGGAATGGTAAGGGGAATAAGAAGAATAGCAAGTGCTATCAAGAAAGAGATGATACGCGGCTTTGTAGAAAAAATTTTTTCTCGAACAAATGTACAGGCTGTACAATAAAAAGTTTTCTGGCGGTTATTTTGATCTGTTGGAACCATTTTTGATTGAAAGTGATTTTGTCAATGATTTTTTGTTTACTCGGACAGGTTTATTTATGAATGTAGAGAAGGCTGATTTAATATTTTATCTGACAGGCGGCTGACTGTTGGCGGCACCGATTATACAACAGATATGTAAAATAATTCCTGGTAGAATACACAGGGAATAGCTGAGTAATGTGAGCACCAACCAGACAATTCCAGTCCCTACCTGTCCTTTGTACATTTGACCGGCTCCCGGTAATAACAGGCTTAAGAGGGCGGCTATGCCGGGATTCCATGTATTGGTCGGAGAAGGCTTTGATGATAAGGGGGATACTTCCCCTTTCTGAATTGGTTCACCACAATGGGGACAAGCTGTTGCCCTGCTGGAAATTTTGTTTCCGCAGGTGATGCAAAAAATTAAGTCAGGATGATTGCTTGTACTATCAGGTTCTGTGATTTCTTTATCTCTTGTATTTTGGGGCTCATTGTTAATGGTACTTTCATCAGGGTCTAAAGGCACTTCATACTTTACCACTCTGTCGTCACGATTGCTTAGACTGAAAAAAATAATACATGCTATTATCACGAGGATAAGTATTGTCGAAACAATGAGTAAGGGAGAAGTTCCGTGAAAAATTTCAGGAATATCGTATAAGAAAAAGTCAATCATCTTTATTTCCAAGGGGGTAATCACCCATTATTGTACACCATAAAAGTGATAATTTAATCTGTTGTCAGAGAAAAAAAGCTAACATAGGCGGACTTTTAAAGGAGTTATTTACACCGACGCTGAAGTTGGCGCCAGCAATGATGAATCCGCCAAAGGCAGACTTTCGGAATAAATGTGACTGATAGGACCAATAAGACCGATAGGACGTACAAGACTGAAGAATTAAGAGTTGTAATATTTCCGGGAGTGCTTTTTTTTCGCACTTGCGTGACTTGACTTTTCGAGATCTGGTCTCTGGCGTTCATTCCCATTCTGACTCCTGAGGGTAGTTTTATTTTCAGAGGAGGGGTGGCACCTGAATATTTGCCGGTATTAATTTACAATCATTCCATCCGTAGGGGCAGACCTGCGTGTCTGCCCGCATGCATTGTAACCCCGAAGTATAGAACAGGGAAGCCAATCATATCTATCCTTCCCTATCGTATGTTTGTCATGTTGCTTTATTATCTAAATTGCTTATACTTGTAAAATTACGCTTTTAAGGAGTATAACATGGACATAAAGCGCGAAGAAATATTAGAACTACCTAAAACCGACCTGCATCTTCACCTGGATGGTTCGATGAGACTGGAAACCATCCTGGAACTGGCAGATAAGCAAAAAATCAGGCTTCCTGCCAATGATGCAGATAAACTCAAAAAGTTACTGGTAAAGAAGAATAGTAAGAACCTGGTGGAATATCTCGAAGCTTTTCAATATCCTCTTCAGGTTTTACAAACGGCGGAAGCTCTGTATCGGGCGACATATGAGCTGTGTGAGGATGCTCACGCTGAAAATGTCAGGTATCTTGAACTACGTTTTGCGCCTGTTCTTCATACTCAAAAAGGTTTGCGTCTTACTGAAATTGTCATGCCGGTCCTTGATGCCATGAAAAAGGCATATCGTGATTTTGGAATTGAATCCGGATTGATTTTATGTGCCATGCGTCATATGGATCCCGATGTTTCCATGCGTACGGCTGAACTGGCTGTTGCTTTTAAAAATAAAGGGGTGGTGGGTTTTGATTTAGCGGGCGCTGAAAAAGATTATCCTGCTAAATACCATCGGGATGCTTTTTTCCTCATATTGAATAACAATATCAACTGTACTATTCACGCCGGTGAAGCGTATGGCCCGGAAAGTATTGCCCAGGCGATTCATTATTGCGGGGCTCATCGGTTGGGACACGGAACCAGGCTTGTTGAGGATGGGGATCTCCTGAATTATGTGAACGATCACCGCATTCCGCTGGAAATATGTTTAAACAGCAATCTTCATACTCATTCTGTCTCTTCATTGTCGGAACACCCTTTTCGGCTGTATTATGATTATGGAATGAGGGTGACCCTGAATACTGATAACCGAACTATTTCCGATACCACCATGACGGATGAACTTTATACGGCTTATAAGGCGTATAATATGTCGCGGGATGAGGTGAGCAATATCATCCTGTATGGCTTTAAAAGCACTTTCCAATCGTATAAAGCCAAATCCAGCATGATTAACGAAGCTTTAACGCCTTTGCGTAATTTTGCTGAAAAAGGGGGGAAAGCCACTAATCATGAAGTCCTGTAGAATGCCTCAGGTGACAGGACCCGATAATCAGTGTTTTTCATATAATATTGCGGCATCTCTGATAAGTCTTCCCCGCGCAATGTACAAGTCAAAGCCGCACCTACAATTTGATGGCAGACAACGATAATGGGACGGGGGTAGCTTTCCAGGTCGTTATTTTCAAGAAAGGTTTGTAAACGTTGCTGGACGTTGAAAATTGTTTCACCACCCGGCGGTGATGCCTGAGTAGGATTCTTTCGCCAGGTTTCAAACATTGTTCTGTCTTTGCCCTGAAGCCGGGCCGGCTGTTTTCCATCCCATTTGCCAAAAGCTATTTCCTGGAGAAGGGGATTGGTAACTACCGGTACATGAAGACGTTTGCTGAGTATAC
>PWGE01000371.1 GCA_003554345.1 Candidatus Sumerlaeota bacterium
AAGATGCCGATTCCGCCAGAGGCGGACTTTCAGAAAGACCCTGACAAATATTTTGAAAGACATGTCAAATTATCTCAGAGTAGAGACGCAATATTTTGCGTCTCAAAAGAGTTTTATTTTCAGAGGCGGGACAGTACCAGTGTATTGCCCTGTATTAATCTCCCCGATCATTTCAGCCGTAGGGGAGATATATGTGTCTGCCCTGATAGATTGCAACGCAAATCCATAGAATTGACATGCAAATTTTCTTTTAATCCAGCTCTTGAGACCATACTTGCCGGGCAAGCTTGACAAAAAGAGAAAGCTCTTCTATCTTTTTTCATATTCACCAGGGGAAGGGGTTAGCGGAGGTGCGTTATACCATTCATAAAGCACGGGAACGTATTATTTATCAGCCCACCTTTCAATTTCCAGCACAATAGTTTCTCCGTTGGTACGAAAGATATGTTGCCTGTTTTCCTGCTGGTCGGCACCAACCACATCTTCTCCTGCTTCATTTTGTTCACGTGTATCCCAGCAGCCACGGGTAAACTTAAACTGAACCAGGTAATGACGGGGAAAATCGACAGAAAGAGTATAGTAATTGTCTTTTCGCTGTAAGCGATACTCCTCATCCTGAGGGTTCCACTGGTTTACATCGGCAGACATATAGACATCTGCTTCAGGGGGAGTATCCTCAGGCACTTTTACTTTAAAGGTAGAGGTATAAAGTGGTAAAACATAGTCCTTTTTTTCAGGGAAAGGTGGTTTCTGTTCATATTTCAAAACAGCGCTGTGATAAGGCTCTATCAGCAATTCGTCATCGGTGCTCACTGTATAATCACCAAGAAGTTCTCTTACCGGTCCATGTTGTACAGTCAACTTCTTCTCCTTTTCGAACACATTATGAATAACAAGAAGGGAATAGTCATTATTTTCGGAAGATACCGTATAGCTGTAAGAACCGGCTGACACCGGATAATGATTGTAGTTGCGGCTATAAAAGAAGGCGGGATAGTCATTTCGAATCTCTATCAAGCGTCGATAATGATTATAAATACTCTCCTTCTTTTCTTTCTGTTCCTGGAGGGAGATGCCATCGGAAGGGTGTAAATAGCGAAGAGGCTCCTCATAATGATCCGTCATTTCGGTCATACCTTCTCCTGACAGATCTTCAAACCACGGAAAGGGTTCCCTGCGATTGGGGTCTGTCGATTGACCGGCCTGTCCGAGTTCCTGGCCATAATAAATATATGGTGTGCCCGGCAGGGTCAAAAGAAGAGAGCCGGCAAGCTTTATTTTATCCTCGTTTTCTCCAAGACGTGAAGCGATGCGGTCCATATCATGATTCGAGACCATGGTAGAATCTACAAACAGGGACGCTGGATTACTGGCAGCATGGGAAGTGTATAGCTCATGTATTTCCTGAATCTTTTCAACAACGGGAATCTTCGAACCAAGCGCCATTTTATACATTTCCTCAGCCATCACGAAATTAAAGGAAGATTCCAGTGCCTCGTAGTATGGCGCAATATCTTCGGAGAGGTGATACCAGTTTTCACCCACCACAAAAGCAGAAGGCTCGACTTTTTTCACAAAGGCATTAAACTCCTGCCACCATCCAACGGTGAAATCACGATCAGGATCAATAACATTTGCTCCATCAAGGCGAAAGCCGTCAACCCCTTTTTTCAGCCAGAAACGTGCAATTTCTTTTATCTCCTGTCGAACTTCAGGATTATGATAATTTAAATCCGGCATATGATACGCATAGTGCGCATAATAAAAACGGTCAGTTTCTAACAGGGGACGAAATTTCTCCCTGTCGAGATGTGATTCCTCCGGTTCTTCCGTCCAGATATAATAGTCATAGTAAGGGTTATCCGCTCCCTTTGAGGCTTCTATAAACCAGGGATGGCTGGTGGAGGTATGATTTGCCACAAAGTCAACGATGACTTTTAAATCATGACGATGAGCTTTTTCTAAAAATGCCTGAAAATCCTCCAGGGATCCATAATCAGGTTCAACAGCATAGTAATCAATAACATCGTACCCATGATAAGACTCCCCTTTTGTTACAGGCATTAACCAGAGACCGGATACGCCAAGCTCTTTAAAATAAGGAATCTTCTTTTTAAGCCCCTCAAAGTCGCCGGTACCATCACCAGAACCATCGTAAAAACTACGTACAAACACCTGGTAAAAGACTGCCTCTTTTGCCCAGGACGGATTTTCATGAGGCTGTTCGGTGCCTTCTACCAAAAAGGAAGGCAAACAACCTGCGAAAGAGTGTAAAAAACAAAGCAACAAAGCCCCTTTCAGTGTCAGGAAAACTCTGAATCTCCAGTATTTCCCTGGCAGATCATTGGTCATTTTAAACAAACTGGTCAGATGTTCAGGAATGGTTGCAATCCTTTTCTTTTCAATAGTATGCAAAAATGTACCGACTTTTTACATCAGTAAAAATATATCACGAGAGAACTGGTAAAGCAAATCAGCCGGAAAATGTACCCGTTGTTTTAGACAAAAAGAAAGAATCAATAAGGGAAGGTCTCTTCTGAAAATAAAACCCGGGAAAAGATGTTTTACATCAATGATACGGGGATGAAGCCAGGATAAGTCCGGAAAGAATAAGAAACCAGAAAAATTTGCATCGATGCACAGGATATGCAGGATATCAGAAAAAAAATAATCTCATCAGATCCGGAAAAAGAGATGTAACAAGGATTGAGAGAGGATGAAACAGGATGTCAGAGAAAAGATAATGTTATCAGATCCTGGAAACAGAATAGTATCTTTATTTCGTGTTTTTTTGCATTCTCCTTCAAAATAATATATGTTATGTATGACTTTGCGGACTTTGCGAGCTTCGCGTGATACATTCTTATTCTGTATCTTTTTTGTTCTGAAAGTTCACTCTGGCGGATTCATCATTGGTGGCGCCACTTTCTGAGCTGGTGTTCGGAACCCTCCTGAAAACAACTGTTAAAAGTCAGGAGGCAGCTTTGAAATCGCGCCCCCCCCAATCACAGATCAGCCTGACTTATCCGATCAGTCTTATTGTACTTCTGTCCATATTGTCCACAATGTCCATGTAAGTCCACGTGTTTTCTTCCCCTGGTGCTGCCGAATTTGGCGTGAATATCTTACCCGGTAATAGTCATTGAGGAGCTAAAAACTCAAAAAGCGGAAAAGGGAGATTCCGAATGACTCCGAAGAAAACCAGAATTATAAGTGCTGTCCACAATTATTAAACATGTAAAAGCATCGGTCATCAATAGTGATGGGAAAATGCTTTGCTCTCTCTGTTCGCAGTACCGGCGTGTTTACTGGCATAAACATATCCAACAAAAGAGCACCATATTTTTACATGAATACATTTTAATTAGAGAACCTTTTTGTAGTAGTTGAAAACAATAAAAGTATACAATTTTATAAAATAAAAAAATTGTATTATAATCAAAGGTAGGGCAAGAGAAAACTGGTTATATACAGATTGTTTTTTACATGACAGAAAAGTAAATTTGAAAAAAAATTTTATCTGCTGCTCATGGGAGGATATCATGAGAAATAAAATTGTATTGATGTATTTAACACTGGTTGTCTTGTTAATACCCTGTTTATATGGGTTGAATAAGGATTTTGCCGGAGGAAGTGGGACCCAGGATGATCCTTATCTTCTGGAAACGGGCGTGCATCTCAGTAATATCCGAAACAGTCTTGACGCACATTTCCGGCAGACTGCTGACATCAGCCTGCTTGCATTCGTAAGGGCAGAAGGCTGGCACCCCATAGGTTACTGGGAAGAAGCTCCCTTTACAGGTTCATTTGACGGAAACGGCTATACTATCTCCGACCTTTATATTAACCGTCCGGAAAATGAGGATGTCGGGCTGTTTGGCTATATTTTTGGAGCGCATCTGGATAATATTATACTCGAAGATGTCTGGGTGAGCGGTGAACATAATACCGGTGGAGTGGTTGGTTATAGTAGTAATTCTACCATCAGTAATGTCACGGGCGGGGGAATTGTTTCCGGCTTTCATGATACCGGTCTGCTTGTGGGGAAAATGACAGATAGTAATATGAATGGTTGTCATGTTTCCGGGTGGGTATCCGGAAGTCTTCGTACTGGGGGTTTAACAGGAAGAATTGATTCTAACAGTTCGATAATTGACAGTTATTCCGGGGCACATGTTTATGCCGGGGTGGAGACGGGAGGACTGGTTGGTTTGAACAAGGGAGATATCTTTTCCACCTTTGCCACGGGTGACATAACCAGTGGTGATTCCGGTATTGGGGGTCTGGTGGGAAGAAACCAGGGCACCATTCAGGATTCTTATGCTAAAGGTGCGGTAAATGGGTTGTCAGAGGGAGTAGGCATAGGGGGACTGGTGGGAAGAAACGATGCCGACGCCAATATTACCAGATGTTTTTCCGTTGGAGCGGTAAGCGGTGCATCCGATAAGGGTGGATTGGTAGGTAGTAACTCTGGAAGGATAAATGCCTCTCATTACGACTATGAAACCTCAGGAATGAAAGATACCGGCAAAGGAACTCCCCGGTCTACAGCAAACATGAAAACGCAGGAAACCTTTAAAGGTTGGGAATTTAATGGTACCTGGGGTATCATTGAAAACATTACTTATCCCTTTTTAAGGTGGGAAGGTTTATTTGCCGTCTTTTATGCCGACAAAACCGTCACTGAACCCGGGAAAGGGGTTCAGTTCACCGGCTATGTATCTGAGAATATTGATATGTGGATATGGGATTTTGGAGATGGCAATACCAGTACTGAACTCAACCCAACCCACGCTTACATACTGCCCGGGTCCTATACCGTATCCTTTTATGTATCCAATGTCGACGGTGATTATATCAAGACCCGGGAAAACTATATAACGGTTGGTTTTGCCGGGGGCAGTGGTATGGAAAATGACCCCTATCTGGTGGCCACCCCTTCGCACCTGTATAATGTCCGGTACGATCTCGAAGGAAATTATCAGCAAGTAGCAGATATTGATCTTTCAGGCTACAGTGAAAATGAGGGCTGGCCGCTGTTTGGAACGCTTGGACATGTTAATGACAGGTTTTACGGAAAGTATAACGGCGGCGGTCATACCATTTCCAACTTATTTATCAGGAGACCGAACAAATATTATAGTGGACTGTTTGGTTTTGCAGAAGAGGCGCATTTCGCGAATATTCACATGGAAAATGTGCAGATTGAGGGACACCAGTTTACAGGCGGTCTGGTCGGGTGGGCTTCCAATAGTGTTATTGAAAACTGTACAGTTTCAGGAAGCATCTCTGGATCAACAGCCGGTATGCTGGTTGGAAACATGTCTTTTGGTGGCTCTGTAGAATCGTGCTCTGCCAAAGGGGTGATTGAGGGTAATGGTAATACGGTAGGGGGACTGGTCGGATCAAGCAGCGGAAAGATAATGGACTCCCA
>PWGE01000320.1 GCA_003554345.1 Candidatus Sumerlaeota bacterium
AACAGTAGACACTGAGCATGCCCAGATCATGAATATGAAAATCCCCTTTCACGTGGGACTCGCGTATTTCCTCAGGATAAATGGTATTCAACCAGTACTTGGAAGTAATGACCGAAGCGATATGATTATTCAGTCCCTGTAGAGAATAGCTCATATTACTGTTTTCATTAATCCGCCAATCTTCTTTCTGAATGTAGTCCTCCACCAGTTTATCGGCATCTGCTAAAAGTTCTTTAGGTTCGCGCAGTTTAGAATGAAAGTCCCTGTAAAGAATATATGCCTTAGCAACTGAGGTGTATCCATTATCCATCAGGAGTTTTTCAACAAGGTCCTGAACACTTTCTACAGTGGGATAACGGTCCTCCTTATAAAATATTGATAAAAAAGAAACCGTTTGACTGACGATCTTCTGGATACCCTCTTCATCACTCTTTTTGCAGGCAATAAAAGCTTTTTTAACAGCTAAATATATCTTATTTTCATCAAAAACCTCTTTTTCTCCAGAACGCTTAACGACATAACGGGGTGCTTTAGTTGCACTCATTTTTCACCTCTACACGTATTATGATTTTCCTATTCATCTATTTTAATGCTTCTCTCTCTAAATTTCAACCTTTGACCTCAACATATAGTACACTTATTAAAAAAGAAGTACTATATATTGTTTCTTTTTTAGTGTTCCATGGTGACATAAAGGCAGTTATAAAATTACAGTCTTTTTATAATAAAAGCAAAAAAATTTTTCAGGGGTATTTTTTTAAAGCACTGCTAAAAAAACGATAATCTTCTTTTTCATTTGCACTTTTACTGAAAGTTTAGATAATGATATGAAACTTGGAGTGGGGGAATGAAATATGTCTATTCAACCCAAAGAACGTTTACTCTCACTGGACGCTTTCAGGGGCTTAACCATAGCATCAATGATCCTGGTAAACAATCCGGGAAGCTGGCAATACCTCTTCAAGCCTTTAGGTCATGCCGACTGGCATGGATGGACACCTACCGACTGGATTTTCCCTTTCTTTCTTTTCATCATGGGGACCGCTATGGCATACTCTTTTGGCAAAAAGCTTGAAAAAGGGATGGCTCCGGAAGACTTGGTAGGAAAGGTCATCAGAAGAACCATTATTATTTTTGCTATTGGTCTTTTCCTCAACTTCAATTCCTCATTATTACGTGTCATTTTTAACAATGAAAATAACGGCTTTTGGGGCACGCTGGGAGCCACCTTTTCTCAAATACGTATTATGGGAGTATTACCCCGCATTGCTCTTTGTTACTTTGCCGCTTCACTTATTGTGCTTTTCTGTAAAAGAACCACCCAATACCTGTGGATAGTGATCCTCTTCGGAGTATATACTTTTATACTGGTTTTCATTCCCATGCCCGGAGAAAGTGCTTATGAACTGGCAAGGGGACGTAATATTGTTTATTTTATAGATTATCTAATATTAGGGGACCATATGTGGCAGACCGATATTGAACCGGAAGGCATTTTAAGCACGCTTCCTGCCATTGTTTCCGTTTTATTAGGATACTTCAGCGGAGAATGGATACGTTCAGGATATTCCAGGGTTGCAAAACTCACCGGCCTGATGGTAGCAGGGTTCTTTATCATGATGCAAGGATATTTATGGCATGATTATATGCCCATTAATAAACCCCTGTGGACTGTTACTTACACCCTTTTCACCGGAGGATTGGCACTTCAGTTTTTGGGCGCGTGTTACTTTCTGATAGATATACAGGGGATAAAAAAATGGGCGACCCCCTTTCTGGCGTACGGTTCCAATGCTATAGTGGTTTTTGCAGGTTCGAGTTACGTAGCAGCCACCGTAGCCATAGCCAGGATTACGGTTGGAGACGAGACCACTCCCATCAAAACATTTATTCATGAAAACCTTTTTGTACGTTGGTTTGAACCCTTAAATGAGTCCTTTCTTTATCATGCCTCTTTTCTGTATTCGGTATTTTATATGCTCCTATGGGGGATAATTGCTTATATTCTTTACCGTAAAAAGATATTTATAAAGGTATAATCTCAACAACACGTACACATTTTATAGGAAACGAGATTAAATCGACCTTCCACCAGCCGTTATATTATATGGTGTCTTTGCAAACAAAGCCACGCTCCGTTTCAGAATAGAGGTCAGAAACCTTCTCCATAACCCGTAAATCCACCATCCTTGTAATTTTACGGAGAGGAGAGCGACTTCTTCATGGAAATAAACATCGCACTATAGAAGGACGAAACCAAATTGATCGCTTCATGTTATAAAACCGTACCCTTAGCGAATATCAGGAAGGTTATATATTTCCCGGCCCGGTAAAAATCAGAGAAACAATTCCCGGCCGGAATGAAGAAGCCATACAACGGTCTGCACTGAAATAGATCTGTCCTCAGATCTGGTCATGTATCATTCAGTTCTGAAGGGTAAACTCATCTCATATTCTTCATTGAGGGTTTCTATGCCGTCAATTATACCGGTTTTTTCATCCAGTTCCCCGAGTTCTCTCAGCACAATATTTGTCTGATCAAAAACAAGGTTTTTCTTATGACTGTCTTTTTCCGCTCCATTATGAAAAAAGAGGTTCTTTTCAATATCATATCTTCTTTGCGCAAAAAGGCGCATATAATAAAGAAAGGTCCCCGTAGAAAATACTCCGTGCCCGGCATTATAAGCAATCAGGTTATTTATTATCTCTCCCTCCGAATTATCCAGATAGATGCCAGTAAAGCCATTGCCGACAATCACAGAATCTCTTACCACAAAATCTATGGTATCTTTAAAAAAAACCCCATAGTCATGACCGTTTACAGTACATTGTAACAACTGAACATTCCTGGAAGAATCAAAATACAGTCCATACGTATAAGCCCCACGAACATGCACATTCTGCAGTAGGACATTTTTTTGACCTGGGGCATAAATAGCATACAGAATAGTAGTATAAGGAACATCCACTGTCAGGTCTTTAAGAGTTGTATTATAGGACAAAGACAAAACAGCCGCTTCATCTTCTACTCCTTGAATTATTGTCTCATCGGTACCCGCCCCGACAAGAGTGATCCGGGGTGGCAGAATCGCCTGCAGTTGATAGGTGCCAGCTTCCAAACGAACCACTATTTCTTCCTCAGGATGCTCGGGCACATCTTCCAGAAAGCCTTGAAGTTCCTGAACAGAACCCACAGACACCTGATTTTCACCGGACATAAGGGGCTGTACCGAAAAAAGCACTATAGCGATAATCACACTAAAATGTATGTTTTTCATTATTTATTCTCCCATATAATCAATCAGGATTTTCTGCATCTCTTTTAAGATAAAAGATTCTTCTACCGTAACAAACCCCTTTCCCATCAGTTTCACAGAGGCAAAAGGAAGGGGAAAGACACAGCGATCCCAGGAGGAAAAGTGTTTTTTTCTGGAAACGGCAATCTGGAGAGGAACAACGGGTCTTTTAGACTTAGCAGCCAGGGTAAAGACTCCCGGTTGAACGTAATGCCGAGGCCCCCGGGGACCATCTACGGCAAGCGCCAGGGAATTATTTTCATCCCGCAAACTACGCAATACCTGAATTCCACCCTTTACAGGGTTTTTATAAGTAGAGGCCCTGATTGTTCGTACCTTTAGCCTTTTAAGAAAACGAGCCGCCCATTCACCATCCCTGCTGGGACTAATCAACACTGTGACATGATGACGATAACGAGGTATTTTAAAAAGAAAAAAGATCATAACCAGAATATTCTGATGCCAGAAAGCGATAATCACCGGTAGGCGTTGGGAAAAAACCTTATCAAGCGTATCATTCCATGTGTATCGCAAAAGACTGCAATAAAAACGCAAGAAAACAAAGAGGATAAAGACACCCGACCTCATCACAATTTCAGATTGAGTGAGATTTTTAAAGAGCTTTTTCACTGAAATGATCCCATATAAGGTGAGCGGCACAATAAGAAGGGCTTATAGAATGATATTCCTCCTGCAATTCCGGTGCCGGCTGCACCTTTTCTTTAACCTTACGGAGTCTTTTTCTTATATTTTCCATCTGGGATGATTGTGTAAGATAATTTAAAACCAGTTGTGACACTTTTTTCTCATTCGCTTCATACTGAATACACTCGGGAACAATCTGATCCTCAAAAAGGATATTTACCAGACCTATATATTTAATATGAATCAACTGTTTGGCCAGAAAATACCCGACAGAATGCATTTTATAGACGATAACCATGGGAACTTCCAGGAAAGCCATTTCCAGGGTGGCCGTACCGGATGTTACGATAGCAAAGTCCATTATTCTTCGTAGATTATAGTCGAGATCATTGACTACTTTTACCACTTTTGTCATATTTTCCTGCTGAAGATGCAAATCGATAAGAGAGCGGGAAATAGTAGGAGCAATGGGAATAATAAATTGAACATCCTTATACAAATCCCGTATAATAGCCGCCGATTTCAGCATAACCGGTAATAAGCGTCGTATTTCACTACTCCGGCTACCCGGTAAAAGACCGATAATTTTTTTAGACGGATCAATATTAAAGGTTTCTCGAACTTCTTCTGGATTGCCAGGTGCACTTTTAAGGATATCAAGAAGTGGATGTCCTATAAAATGAATATCACAATGGTCCTGATCTGCCTTACCAAAGTACTTACTCTGTCTTATTTTTTCAATTTCAAAACTGAAGATTGTAAACAGAAGATCAACATTATTTATAATGGAGGTAACTCTTTTCTCTCCCCATGCCCACACCTGTGGACAGATATAATAATAGACGGGGATACCCATATCATGAGCCAATCTGGCTATTTTAAGGTTAAAACCGGGATAATCCACCAGAATAACAGCATCAGGAGGGGTATTTTTGAAATACTCTTTGACGCGACTCAACAGAGAATAAATCTTGGTAAAGTTCACAAAGACTTCGATGATACCGACAATAGCAAGGGTTTCCACAATATTTTCAAAAAGGTCGACCCCTGCTTTTTTAAGGTTATCTCCACCCAAACCCACAAAATGCAGGTCCTGGTCCATCCCTCTTTCTTTATGAACTTTCTTCAGATTTTTCACCAGGAAAGAGGCAAAGAGATCGCCGGAATGTTCGCCAGCTATTATGAAAAAGGTCTTTTCAGTGTTTTCTCCCAATTTTCTTTTATCTTATTAGTTATTTCCAGTGCTATTTCCAGTGCATTCCTGCCATGTTCTCCAGACACCTCCGGAGTAAGGTTATTAATTACACAATTAATAAAGTGTTTCAATTCCAATCGAAGGGGTTCTCCCGGCAATACCTGATAAGTGTTAAACACCAGTTCCCGTTTCTTTTCTCCTGAATTACTTTCCTCTTCTTCTATCATCTGATAGGCATAAATTTCCTGGTTTTCATAGTTCAGGGTAATATAACCTTCTGGCTGATAGATTCTCAGTTTTCGCTGACCATCAGGAGTAACCCGACTGGCACTGAGATCAGCAAGGCTGTAGTTATCAAATGTCAGGCGCACATTAGCAATATCTTCATAAGGTGTGAAAACAGGCACGCCAATAGCATCCATTCGTAGTATCCTGTTAGGAACCAGGCTGAGAATAATATCTATATCATGAATCATCAAATCGAGAACAACCCCTACTTCCAGGCTTCTTTTGGAGAAAGGACCCAAACGGTCAATTTCTATATACATGGGGTTATTGACAACTTCTTTGAGTTTCATCACTGCCGGATTAAAACGTTCGATATGACCAACCTGCACCAGACAATTATTTTTCCTGGCAATGCTTATAAGCTTCTTCGCTTCTTCCACAGTGGTGGTAATAGGCTTTTCGATGAGGGTATGAACTCCATTTTCCAGAAAGAACTTTGCCACCTCATAATGAGCAGGGGTACTCACGACAATAGAAACTGCATCAACAAGAGATAAAAGTTCCCGATAATCCTTATAATACTTTACCCCAAACTTATCAGCAATTTGCCGGCCTCGGGATTCATCTATATCAGAAATGCCTACCAGCTCATTGTTATCAAGAGACTTCAAGACTTTCACGTGATGTTGCCCCAGGGACCCGACACCTATCACAGCGGTACAAGGTCTTTTCAGGTTTGTTTCTTCCATACAGTCCACCTCCCAAAAAGGGTTTTAAATTATAAAAAGCCCCTCTTTCTTTTTGAAAGTGACCTGGATGACCAGATTTCTCTCAACAGGTCACTGTAATTACTTTCCAAAACACTGTCAGGGTATGCCATTATACCATTTTGAAGTCAAAAAAGAAAAAAGGCAGGGTTCTTACCGGGAAAAATATCCAGGAACCCTGCCTCCAGAAATGATTATCTCTTCCGATTCAGTATTTTCGCCTGACGTAGTGGGTATGCAAGAGCTTATGAGCCAGTTTGGAATTCGGTTCACCCAGAAACTCTTCATACGATTTCTTTATAGCGGGATTTTCGTGGGATTTACGCAACTTCAACTTACCATCAATAGTATAGAGACTGCGGGCACGCTCTTCTCTTCTTTTCATCGTACTTCCATAGGGCTGTCCACCGCCACCAACACAACCGCCGGGGCAGGTCATAACCTCAATAAAGTGATAAGGAGATTGACCATCATTCTTCTCTTTATACTCCTTAACCTTTTCCAGGAGAGTACGGGCATTTTCCAGTCCATGAGCAACTGCCACATGTACCGGCAACCCATTGACATCAACCGTGGTTTCACGTACCCCGTCCATGCCTCTGACCTCTTCAAAATCCAGTTTTGGTAGCGTTTTGCCAGTATGAACCTCGTAAGCTGTTCGCAGGGCAGCTTCCATTACTCCCCCGGTAGCGCCAAAAATAGCAGCAGCTCCTGTATAAGTACCCATCAGGGTATCAGCACTTGTTTCAGCCAGATTGGCAAAATCTATGCCCACTTCATTAATCATTCTGATAAATTCCCGGGTGGTAATGACATAGTCTACATCCCGATAACCGCTGGCATCCATTTCCGGTCGAGCTGCTTCAAATTTTTTGGCAGTACACGGCATAATGGAAACACTGATAATCCGGCGGGGATCAATATTGTTTTTCCTGGCAAAGAAAGTTTTTACCATTGCTCCAAACATCTGTTGCGGAGATTTACAGCTTGAGACATTATTTTTCATATCAGGATAGAAAGTTTCCATGAATTTTATCCAACCAGGGCTGCAGGAAGTAATAAGAGGGAAGGGACCACCTTCCTTTACCCTCTTTAAAAACTCCGTACCTTCCTCCATAATCGTCAGATCAGCTGCAAAGTTCGTATCAAATATAGCATCAAAACCAAGCATTCGTAAAGCAGTGTACATCTTACCGGTCACATCATCGCCAGGGACCAGCCCAAATTCCTCAGCCAGGCTTACCCGAATGGCCGGAGCTTCCTGAACCACGACAAACTTATCGGGGTTATTGATAGCCTCCCATACATGGTCGATATCTCTTTTCTCATAAATAGCTCCCACCGGACATACAGATATACACTGTCCACAGTTCACACAGGGACTATTTCCCATACCATGGTCATAGGCAACCGTTACTGTCGTTTCGTATCCACGTCCCATCACGTTAATAGCTTCTACAGACTGTATATTATCACACATCTGGACGCAACGTTTACAGCGAATGCATTTATTAGGATCACGATAAAGGGAAGGACTGGTTTCATCGATAGGTTTTTCCTTATATTTCAAGCGGGGGTAGCGTAAATCGTTAATACCGAGGTTATCTGCCAGGCCCTGCAAATCACACCGTCCACTCCTTTCACAGGTCAGGCAATCGATAGGATGGTCGGAAAGGAGCAATTCTACTGCCATCTTACGATGTTTTATAACCTCCTGAGAATGGGTATCGATTTTCATCCCATCGTACACAGGAGTCACACATGCCCGCTTGACGCCGAGACCTTCAATTTCAACGACACAAACTCCACAAGAACCAATGGGCGGCAGATCCTCATAATAACAGAGGGTGGGAATCTTAATTCCCACTTTTTTTGCCGCTTCCAGAATAGGTATTGGCTTATCGAGTTCCAGTGTTTGATTATCAATCGTTACTTTCATTATTTCACCCTCTCATAGCAATTTTTTCAGTGTTTTCCGACATAGAGCAAATGCCGGCTTTACATTTTTTGTCCGTGATATGTTCTTCAAACTCTTTTCGAAAATATCTCAGGATACTGGAAACAGAAAGATACGCAGATTGTCCCAGGGCACATATTGCTGAACCATTCATAAATGATGCCAATTCCAGCATATCATCCAGGTCTTTCATCTCACCTTTTCCCTGGGCTATTTTATCGACATAGAGTGTCAATTGCTGATAGCCCACCCGACAGGGTGAACACTGACCACAAGATTCATGTTGAAAGAAACGCATTGTAGAGCCCAGAATATCAATCATACAGGCACTTTCATCCATCACCAGAATCGCTCCCGAACCCAGGACCGCATCATATTCTCCCAGGTCTTCATAGGAAAGGCGTATATCAAGAGCTGTTTCATCGAGAAAAGCTCCGGCGGCTCCTCCAATCAAAGCAGCTTTAAACTGCCTGCCGGTACTGATCCCACCTCCATATTTATAGATAATATCTCTCAAAGTTGTTCCCATTTCCACTTCTATAAGACCGGGATATGTCAAGTGACCTAAAATAGTATAGACCTTTGTACCAGCAGACTGCTCGGTACCGTAACCTCGAAACCAGTTGCCGCCGTTAAGAATGATATCGGGCACATTGGCAAGAGTTTCCACGTTGTTAATAATGGTTGGCTTCCACCAGAGGCCTTTTTCAGTGGGAAAAGGCGGTTTATGACGGGGGGTCGCTCTTTTTCCTTCCAATGATTCTAAAAGAGCAGTTTCTTCACCACAAACGTACGAACCAGCCCCTTTTTTCACCTGCAGGTCGAAAGAAAAGTCCGACTCAAATATATTTTCGCCAAGCAAATTATATTTATATGCCTGAGAAATCGCCCGTTCCATTCGATTGATAGAAAGTTCATATTCACCACGAATATAAATATATCCATGATGAGAACCTGTCACATAACCGGCAATAATCATTGCTTCAATAATACGGTGAGGATCACCTTCAAGAATCAACCGGTCTTTAAAAGTGCCAGGTTCACCTTCATCAGCGTTGCAAACAATATATTTCGGGGTTTCAGGTTCATTTTTAACAGCATTCCATTTAAACCAGAGAGGGAAACCTGCCCCCCCACGTCCCCGCAATTCTGACTTTTTCATTTCGCCAATAACATCCTGCGGCTTCATATCCGCAAGAACACGGCCCAATGCAGAATAACCTTCCAAAGCTATATACTCATCAATATCTTCAGGATTAATAATTCCACAATTTTTCAGGACGATACGAGCCTGTTTTTCAAGCTCAAATTCATCTTCTGTATAACTTACCGTAGAGACCTCTGGTTCACGTTCCAGCAAGAGACGATCTACAATTTCACCCTCTTTCAGATGTTTTCTAACAATTTCTTCAACATCCTTCTCTGTAACATGAACATAGTGAACCCCTTCGGGATAAACCACAAGAACCACCCCCTGGTCAGAAAGACCCAGACTTCCGGTTTCAATCACCTTTATGCTCTCAGAGAGTTTCTCTTTTTTTAAGGTTTCAACAAGTTTTTTTTCTACCTGCCGGGCTCCTGCCAGCAGAGTTGATGAATCGATACTGATGAGGACATGTTTATTATAAATTTTATTGGGCATTTCTTACCTCCTTCTATTTATTCAGCCACTTGAGATGCAGGCTGTTTATCCTGTCGGTATTTATCAATAATATTGCGAACTTTTTCCGGTGTCAGGTTTCCAAAAAGTTCTTTATTAATCATCATGGCCGGTGCCACACCACATACGCCAAGACAACTGACAACCTCCAGAGAAAACATGCCATTTTCAGTGGTTTCACCTTCTTTAATCCCCAGAATTTCACTGAGTTCATCAATAATACTCACCGAACCCATCAGATGACAGGGAGGAGAATCACATACCCGGACAATATATTTTCCCCTTGGAGAGACGCTATAAAGAGAATAAAAAGTAATAACACTATATACCTGGCTGGGAGAAAGGTCCAGGTAATCACTGACCTCCCTTATACCCTGCTCCGGAATATATTGTTTGGGCTCATTATCCTGTATTTCATGGAGGATAAAAAGAAGGTTATCGGCTGTTGGTTCATATTTTCTTAATATACGTTCATACATAATATTATTCCTCCTCGCCTAATTGGTGAGTTTTCATAGAGATAACATGGTCATTTAAAATATGTCCATTAATAATGTGCTCTGAAACGATCTGGCGGGCAAGTTCTTCTGTCACCTTTCCGTAGTAAACGTCAGCCGCTCCTTTCACTTCAATCTTCACCAGAGGTTCTACCGAATCAAACCCCATTTCACCAGTTTGCATTACCCTGACATCCTTTAGATTCCTTTGATGAATTTCTGATAAAAGGGAATGATACACAGCTCCTGCACCGGCTGCTCTTCCTGCTGACCCCATATCCACTTTTATGACATGCTTTGCCCCAATACCCCGCTCACGCATTTTTTTAAGCGTTTTTTCACGAATTTTTTCCAGTTCAACCAGATTCATTCTCATCCCTCCTCTTCTTCTTCAAAATAAAACAACCTTTTAGAATGTATGTTTTATAATCATTCATTCTTTTGTCAAGAACTTTTTTGTAAAACAAATAACGATTTCTTTGTGAACTACACTCTAAGAAACGGGTTATGCACAACTTGCCGAAAGAGGATAATTTTTTGTACTATATTTTAATTGTTATTATTTTATCATTTATAAAATGGTTATCTTCAGAGACAGCTTTTGAATAGTACTCAGTACATATTACGACGAAGTTATTTTACTTCTTCTCAATGTACCTTTATAAATGGCAGTCAAAGTTGCCTGTCAGGCGATGAGCTGCTTATAAAAGGGGATAAGCTTTTTCAGGGTGCTTTCTTCTTTTTCATTCCCAGAATTACAAAACTCATGACAATGACTGTATCCAGGTACAATATATGCCGGCTGGAACAAAAGGCATACTCAACTCGCCAGAGTTTTGCTTTTTCCAGTAAAGAAGATTACTTTCTCAACCAACCGGGTTTTTTCTAATGCTTTTATCTCTTTTCTTCATTTTCACATCTCAATAGAACAGGCTATAATAATTCAGGGAGATCAACAATTATGTGCGGAAGATTTGCCCTCTACACGCCGGAAAAAATAGCCCTACGTTTTGTTGTTCAGCAAATATTTACAGAAGAGATGAAGGGCAGTTACAATATTGCACCCGGCCAGTACTCAACCATCATTCTTGAAAACAGGAAAAGAATCGCCGCACCTGCTCTATGGGGTTTACAACCCCCATGGCTGAAATCAGGCAGTCAGAAGAAAGCCCTGATTAATCTTCGCAGTGAAAGCCTTCTCATGAAGAAAGGGATGCGCACATTGCTCCGTCATCGTTGCCTGATACCAGCAAACGGTTTTTACGAATGGATGCAACAAAAAGGAGAGAAGCAACCATACTATTTCTTTGACCGGGATAATGACCTCATTGCTTTTGCAGGCATCTACCAGCTCCTGGAGGATAACGAAGGAAACAATCTCTTTCGCTACGCCATTATAACTACAGAACCCAATCCCTTCATGAAAAGATACCACCATCGAATGCCATTCATTGTATCCCGGTCTGAAGAAGCCAGCTGGATGTCTTCCAACCTTTCTTACGAAGAACAAAGAACCATACTTCAGCAGGTGCCGCAATCAGCTCTGGAAGCACGCCAGGTTTCGCGTACCGTCAACTCCCCTCGCAACGATTCACCTTCTCTCATCCATCCTGTGAGTTAAACCTTTCATAGATCGAGTTTCTTTTTATGTCGAAAGGGACGTGCAGCATTCACATTCATCTTCCTGGCTATCGCCTTTTCTATATCAATTCCCATGGTACCGGTAATATCCAGTAAACGGATAAATACATCTGCTATTTCTTCAGTAAAAAGAGCCCTGTCCTGTTCTCTAACCGCTTCTGCAGCTTCAGAGACTTCCGTAACCACCAGCATTAACTTTCCCAGAGTATCCTTATCCAGTTGCGAAGGAGTATAAAAACCTTTCTCTTCCCGCCATCGTTTCACCTGTCTGGCAATCTCATTCAAGCTGTTACCTGGTGAAATATGGTCCACCTATTTCTCCTGAGGCTGGCGAGGTAAGCAGATAAACTCACGCACACGAAGAGAAAAATACTGATGAGTAAAGGCGGGTTTTATGACTAGAGCGGTATCTGCACCTCCACGATAGCCACCCATGGCAATAACGTCTTCATCCATTTTCAGAAGGCCTCCATCAGCAGCCATCATAGTGCTTTCTACCGCCACCTTGGTACCGGTAGAAATAGACAGGTAAGCATGAGAAATCAATCCTACCGGGGAAAGTCCGCCAAACTTATCACGGATAGCGCTATCAACGCCTCCCAGGAGACTATGAACACCCTGATAGAAGGTAGCCCCTTTTTTCCTGGCTTTTTCTAATATTTCCGGGCTGGGAGCCTTCATTTTACCGGAAGGGCGTTTCACATATACATCATAATCTACTGCATGCATCAAAACACCAACCACCTGGACATCCGGCATTTCTTCAGCACATTTCAGCGCCATTTGCCCGGTGGTAGTAGCAACAACCACCTGCTTAATTCCCAACTCTGAAGCCCGTTGTTTTACAGCTTCCAGTGTGGTTTCGGTATTCTGCACTCCTTCTTGTTCATAATAGTGAACGTTTACTTTTGCCATATAAAAATAACCCCCTTACTTTATTATTACAATAAGCATATCATATTTTAAGTTAAGTGTCAAAACGGTGTTTCTATATAAATACTTTATGAAAAGTTATCCTGTAAAGCTGATTTTACTCAAGACGTTACACATAGAATCATTTTACTGGTTGATAGTACCAGCCATCTCGCAGCATAAATATCTCCTCTGAAAATGCTGGGACAGGTTTATGAGAAAGAAACATACTAAAACAATGTATGCAATATGAAAGAAGAAATGAAAAGAGATGCTTTTAACTTTTCATCCAGAAGTTACAAAGTTTCGACAAACTTCAGGGAAGATCTGCCAGAATTCTTTGAATCAAAAACTCATCAGGATCCGGTCTTTTGAAAACCTCTTTGGGACGAGCATAATCATAAGGGTTACTGGAAAGTCTTGTATCGAGGGGAGAAGTCCAGAAATTATCCGAAAAAGCCCTGGTTCTTTTCTGCAGATATTCAGGTTTTTGATAAGCTCTTACATTTCGTTCTGCCCGGTCTTTTACACTTTCTCCTCCCCGAAAATTATCCGCAAAAGAAGAGACATTTTCACGCTGCCGGGCAACATTATATCGAGCACTGGCACAACCTGTAAAGCCCGCTGCCAGAAAAAACACACATGTTATAAGTAAGCAGGTTTTCATTAAATGACCACCTTTATCTATAATTATTCACCATCATTCTTAAGGAAATTGTATTTTCTTTCATTTAAAAAACAAGTTAAAATTTTGGATCTTCCTTTAAAACCAGGACAGGGGAATGAGCATAATGCACTAGTTTTTCGGAAGTGCTACCAAACATGAGATGTGACATTTTACTTCCACCACGTGAATGTACAATAATTAAATCTGCTTTTAATTCCCGGGCAACCTGCAGAATCTGAATGAAGACTCCTCCTGTTCTGATAAGCAACTCGTAAGACACTTCATCAAGGGAGTATTCTTTTTCCAGGATGGCAAACTTTTTTTGTGCCTTCTGAACGAGTTGATCTTTCAGGGTTTTTCGAGAAATAAGATGAATATTTGCAACAGATTCAACAGTACCACAATCGATGACATTAAGCAAATACAGGTTAGCACCCAGTGCTTTTGCCATTTTCTTGCCACAACGAATCGAATTTGATGATTGCATCGAAAAATCAATAGGAACCAAAATGCGGTTAAAATCCACTATTCTCTTCCTGATTATAAAAAAATTACAAGACTATCCACCCATATTATGATGAATTTATGACAGAAAATCAAGTTAAACATGTTTTTTATACCATTTCCTGGATGATTCATATCAAAAAGTCCTGACTATATTTTGCCAGGCAAGAACAAAAAAACAGACATATTTTCATAAATAAACCCCGGAAATATTTAGTTACAAGACCTTTCCCCCTATCTTTTTCCGATTATTCTGTGCAATAATCAAAGAAAAATGTATAATGAGAGGCGTAATTTTTTTCTGAAAGGAAGCCAGCATGACCTGCGAGATAATGGTTGGACTCCAATGGGGTGACGAAGGTAAAGGAAAAGTGATTGATTGTCTTTCTGAAAAAGCAGATTATATTGCCCGTTTTCAAGGAGGCAACAACGCCGGACATACTGTTATTTGCGGAGGGACCAAAACCATTCTCCATCTGATCCCCTCAGGTATTTTGCAAAACCACACCCATTGCATGCTTGGAAATGGGGTGGTTATCGATCCTTCTGTTTTGACAGAAGAGATAAGAAAACTGGAAAAATCCGGCATTGAGGTTACTTCTCGTTTACTCATCAGTCCCCTGGCTCATCTCATTCTTCCCTGGCACAGAGAAATAGATTCTTTTATTGAAGAGCAAAAATCAAATGCCATAGGCACCACTAAACGGGGAATTGGATGTGCCTACGCTGACAAGAAGGCTCGGGTAGGTATCCGGATGGGCGATATTTTTGATCGACAACGGTTAAAAAAACTTCTTGAGGAAAGTTTATGGCATGCCGGCTTTTTTTTAAAAAACAACGATAAAAAAAGATACGAAGTTGATGAGGTTTTAGCATGGATAGAAAAAAATACAGCCTCATACCGCCATCGTATCCAAAACATTATTCCCATCCTCCATCGCATCGCCAGTGATAAGAAGAAGCTTCTCCTCTGTGAAGGAGCCCAGGGCACCTTACTGGATATTGATTTTGGGACTTACCCTTATGTTACCTCTTCCAACACAACAGCCGGTGCAGCGGGAATTGGACTGGGACTGGCACCCCAGCATTTCAGGAAGGTAACAGGTATTGCCAAAGCCTATACCACTCGAGTAGGGGAGGGGATTTTCCCCACAGAAGATACCACAGAAGATGGCAAACGTCTGGCTGAAAAAGGGCAAGAGTATGGAGCCACCACAGGCAGACCACGGAGATGTGGCTGGTTAGACCTGGTCTCTTTGCGTTTTGCTGCTCAAATCAACGGGGTCACATCTCTTGTCATCACAAAACTAGATGTTTTAAAAGGGTTTGAGAAGATCCGGATATGCACAGGTTATTATCTTAACGACCAGGTTTGCACCGAATATCCGGTTCAAACATCTCTTCTTGAAAAGGTCAAGCCTTCTTATATAGAAATGGATGGGTGGGAAGAAGATATCAGCTCAATCCAATCCTTTGAAGAACTCCCCATGGCTGCCCGGCGATATCTTCGTTTTATTGAAGAGAACCTCCAGGTGCCTATTTCCATGGTTTCAGTAGGTCCCGGACGTCACCAGATAATCACCCTTTAGTACAAACAGGACATCCTTATGAATTTAAACACCCTTAACCCTCAACAATACGAAGCGGTAACATCTTCAGATAAAAGTCTTCTTCTCCTTGCAGGCGCAGGTAGCGGAAAAACGAGAGTGATCACCCTGCGCATAGCTTACCTGATCCGGGAGCACCAGGTACCGCCCTCACACATAGTAGGACTAACCTTTACCAATAAAGCAGCTGCTGAAATGAAAGAACGTGTCCAGCAAATAACGGGAACACACTTGCCCGGTCTCTTTCTGGGAACATTCCATTCTTATGCCCTTCGTAAACTTCGCCGGTATATTCACCTGCTGGGGTTCAACCGTCATTTTGTCGTATATGATGAAACCGATGTCAGGGGATTGCTGAGAAGGATCTGCCGGGAAGACTTTCCCGGAAAAAAAGTTTCACCTGCTCAAACAGCTTCCAGAATCAGCCTTTGCAAAAACTCTATGATATCAATCAGGAAAGCCTTTGAACAGTACCCCGGCGAAATTTTTCCCCGCATATATCACGAATATACCCAGACCATGAAGCAAATGAACGCATTGGATTTTGATGATCTCCTCATACGATTCAATGAAATATTAGTCCGTTTTCCGGAAGTACGCCAGGAAATTCAGGCTCACCTTTCCCATATCCTGGTCGATGAATTTCAGGACACCAACGACCTGCAACTCTTCTTACTCAAAAAACTCTTTCATCCTCAGAGTTCCATTTGTGTAGTAGGAGATGATGATCAAAGCATTTACGCCTGGCGAGGAGCCCAGGTTAGACATATCCTGGAATTTCAGCGCTATTTTAAAGATACCCGAACTATCAGGCTTGAGCAAAACTATCGCTCTACAAGCACTATTCTACAGGCAGCTCATGGGATTATCTCAAAAAACAGGTTGCGAACTCCCAAAAAACTCTGGACAGCAAAGGGAAGAGGAAAAGGAATTACCGTTTTTCCGGCCTGTGATGAAGAAGACGAGGTTCAATTTGTAACCGGTGAAATCAACGCCCTCATTAACAGTGACAATATTTCTCCTGATAGAATAGCTGTCTTATATCGCAGCAACAATCAATCCCGTCATTTTGAGGCTGCATTACGAAAAAAAAGAGTGCCCTATCGGGTACTTGGCGGAAAAGAACTTTTCGACAGAGCGGAAGTAAAAGATATTCTTACCTATTTAAAAGTGTTTCTCAATCCTCATGATGATAATTCCCTGTTACGTGTAATCAATGTTCCTCAGCGTTTTATAGGTAAAAAGACCGTTGAAAAACTTCGCCATACCGCCAGTCAGCAGAAAAAAAGTGTTTTTCAGGTTATCTGTCAGTTAGAATCGCTTTTTGAGGACGATTTTTCTCCAGCAATTATTTCTTCACTTGGCAGATTCCAGAAACTTATAGAAAAGTATCGAAAACTTTTTACAGCATCACCCCCTTCTTCCGAGGTTTTTTCCAGCTTTCTCAATGAACTTGGTTATTACGAGTATCTTACAAAAATGTATGGCAAAAAAGATAATAATGCCGAAGTGGAAAAAAGGTATGAAAATATTCTGGCATTAAGAAAATTATACGAAGATTTCCTCAAATCCCAAGTCAGCCCCAGACTCAGTGACTTTATCACTTCTCTTGCCATTGATAACCTTCTTGATAAAAAGAAAGAGAAAAAAGATCCCGGGCAACCAGCAGTAACCCTTCTTACCATTCACAGTGCCAAAGGTTTAGAGTTTGATATTGTCTTCCTGGTTGGCTTTGAAGAAGGTCTTTTACCACATAAAAACGCTCTTGAAAAGCAAAGCATTGCAGAAGAGAGGCGTCTTAGCTATGTTGCCTTTACGAGGGCAGGGAAAAAACTTTATCTCACCTATGCCAAAAGTCGCAAAAGATATGGTAAAAACCGAAAAACAGAGGTCTCTTCATTTTTTAGTGACATCCCTGATGAATGCATGCAGTCACTGCAAGAGGAAAATGACGAAGAACCTCTTTCTCTGACGGAAGCCTGGAAAAAACTGGAATCAAGGCTCAGTAAATGAACCATTCCGAAAACAAAACCGTAGTTTTTTTCTGCCAGAAATTTTTTCCCCAGCGAGGTGGAATCCAGACTCTTTTACATAATATCTGCCTGGCCATTCAAAAAAATAGTTCCTGGAACGTTGTTTTAATCACTCTGACCCCCGCTGAAAGCGAAGAAAAAAAATTTCCTTATGAGGTATATCGCCTCCCTTCAGACAAAAATATTTTCACGCGAGGAATATTATTTCTGAGGTTATACCGTTTATTGACCGCTCTCAAACCAGACCATGTCGTCTTAGGATACTGGAGCCGGTATGCCGATCTGTTTTCTACCTTAAGCCGTCTTCTTTCCTTTCCTTTTTCACTTGTTATTCACGGCAAAGAAATCACTTTTCCCCGCAAAGGGAAAGGATATCGTATTTTTAAACGACGGGCATCCAGAGCTTCTTTTGTCATTGCCAACAGCAGCTATACAAAAGGGGTTTATGAAAAACTGAATCTTTCCCCTCCTGCCCTGGTCATGAATCCCGGCCTGAATTACGATTTACTCTCTTTAAAAACTCTCGAACTTCGCAAAAAGATCCAGCAGGAAAGAAAAGACAGAAAAAGCCTGTCTCTTCTGTTCGTGGGGAGGCTGGTCAAACGAAAAGGTTGTGATTATCTCCTGAAGGCTGTTGCTATACTTAAGTCGCGGCACATACCGGTACAGCTTACTATTGTGGGAAGTGGTAACGATCTCAGGAGATTACAAACCCTGCGGGAAAATTACGGATTACAGGACGCTGTCTCTTTTCAGTCGGAATTAGCTGATGAAGAACTGTATCGGGTATATTGTGAGAACGACATATTTGTAATGCCCAGCAGAAATTTGCCGGATACAGGTGATTACGAAGGGTTTGGCATTGTTTACCTGGAAGCCAATTTTTTTGGCTTACCAGTCATCGGAGGTAGAGAAGGGGGCGTGCCGGATGCTATTAAAGAAGGTGTCAATGGCATTTTATGTGATCCATACTCACCTGAAGACATCGCTGAAAAAATACTTCTGGTTCGGGAACAATTTATTGATGCTCCTGATCTACACAAAAAGCTCCTGGCGTTTCTCTCAGAACAGTTTAACTGGGACAGGCTTATCCAACCGGTCATTCAGAAAATAGAAGAAACCTTCTAAATATTCTCTATTTTCATCTACCCCCGGGGAACAAACAACAATGTTCAACAGGCATTTGTTTTGCTTTCAATGAAGGCCTCTTACTCTTTTTCAAAGTACTGAATGAGCCGTTTGCCCAGTGCCCGGAGAGAAAAATCCTGTTCAGTCAGAAAAGCACCTTCCCGAGCGTGTTCCTCTCGCCTGTTCGGTTCTTCAATATAGCTTGAGAAAGCAGATTTGATTTCATCTATTGATAGCGGATCAACCTGGATACAATGCTTATCATGCTGTAAAACCTCACTCATCCCTCCATGGTTGCTTATGACAACCGCTTTTCGGCGGGCAAGAGCTTCAAAGGGTACAATCCCGAAGGGTTCATCTAATGGAAGATAGGCTATAAACATTGCCTCATCAATAAAACGACAACGCTCTTTTTCCGGGAGAAACCCTTCAATCTTAATAGAGCCACCATTCTTTTCTTTCCTGCATACATCTAGCAAGAAACCTTTCGTTTCTTCGCTCCCACCACCTGCTATACGAAGAGAGGGAATACTGTTTTTTTCTCTTTTGAGGGACAGATAAGCAATTATTATGTTATAGAGGTTTTTTTCAGGTCTTTTCGGTGCCAGCACACCTATATAGGAGGCAGAATTTCCCAAAGAAGGTCTGGCATCCTTATCTGGCAGAGGTATTCCCAGATACAGAGGAGATGATTCTCTACAGAATGCCTGTCGCACGCTTTCAGAAGTATAATGACTGTTTGTCAGTATTTCATCAACTTCTTTCAAAGCCTTTCTCATACGCCTTCGTATTTTCCTGTTTTTAGACGAAAAACATCTTTCACGTCTTTTTTCAGCATAAGTCCTCAGTTCCGGACCTATATCACACCCTTTTTTCAAAGCCTTACAGAGATAACGATCCGTTGCTTCAAAATAGGCGCTACGAGAAGGCTCATGACAATACCAGACATGCCTGAATTTTCCTCCTCCGCGCCGTGCTTCACTTACCAGGTAAAGCGAAAAAGGAGAGAGGGAAAGAACAGTTTCTATTTGTTCTTTGTGGAACAACTGTCTGAGATAAAACCCATAGGAAGTTAGAAGAGCCCGGGTTCCCAACTTACTCAAACCAGTATTTACAGGATGAGGGAGAGCATAACTACAGACTCTTGAACAGCTTAAAAATTCCGGTGGCCAGAAGCTGTCATGGCACAGACGGTAATAAAAACGCAAATCCAGTGAATCCCGACAGGATAGATACATCCATACTGCCAGATTTTCTGCCCCACCCACCCGGGAAAGGTCGTCCATCACTATCGCAACAGGCTGTTTCATGTCATTCGCCTTAAAATTTATCTCATTATACCAGCATTCCACACTTGTCAAGACTTTATATCATAACACCGGCCAGGCTCGCCTGCTCTCAACTTATCATTCTCAGGAAATGACAGATTGCCAATGCAGGTGTGGCTAACCATAGAATATTATCATCCTTCAAAAAGCTGAGACTTCCCATTACTTTGAGCTTTGAAAGGGAATATGGTATAATTTTTCCATGAGTGTTCCCCGACTTCCCATCAGCTTCATTGTTTCCAACTTCAACGGAGCCCCTATTCTAAAGAAATGTCTTCCCTCTGTAGCTGCCGAACTGGAAAAAGAAGACGAACTCATTTTTGCAGACGACTGCAGTACAGATGAAAGTATCCAAATAGCCAGGGATATAGCGCCTGCTATAAGGGTGATCCAAACTCCCGAAAACCTCGGTTTTTCAGGCAATAACAACCATGCTGCCCGGCGGGCAAAGAATCCGCTTCTCTATTTTCTGAACAGCGATATTACTCTGGAAAGAGGCGGAACCAGTCATTTGCGTTCCTTTTTGGAGAAGACCAAAGCTTTTGCTGCCGGACCTATCATCAAAAGAGCTCATAAAAAGGATGACATAGAATTTGCCTATACCCGGGTCCGCTGGAGTCATGGAATGCTCAAGGAATTTTTTCCCGGCAAGTATACAGGTACCATTCCCAGCCAACCCACTCCTTCTCTGATGTTATGCGGTGGCGCCTTCATGTGTCAGAAAGAGGGTTTTTTAAAACTGGGAGGTTTCGATGAGGAGCTTTTTTCGCCTTTTTATTTTGAGGACTATGATATCTCTTTACGAGCCCGGCGAGCAGGCTATTCTCTTTTCTGCATTCCCCGAGCCAATGTATACCATCATTCCGGATGGTCAATATACAGGAATTTTTCATGGCACGACGCTAAACGCATCACCTACAGGAACAGATATCTTCTTCACTGGCTCCACTTACCTGCTTCCCTTCTTGTAAAGAAACACTTTTCTTACCGTATTCAAATACTTTTCAAAGCTCTTTTCAAGAGAGACCGTCTGGAATGGGGGTCTTTTTTAGATGCCTGTCGAAAAATCAACCTGATAAGACACAAAAGAAAGAAAGGGATCAATGAAATTCCTTTTTATGCTATCCTGGATGAGTTTTACCAGGAAAAAAGTCAAGAATTGGCGACAAGAAGAGCCATAAAATAACACAGGATACCAAAGAGAATAATAATACCCCCCAGGGCTTTAACAAAAGGGGCAGAAGAAGCAGCAAGCATCCATTTTACTTTTTCGGGATACAAAAAGTATATCCCCCCTTCAATAATCACGAGAACACTTAAAAAGAGAAAGAAATAAGGGG
>PWGE01000191.1 GCA_003554345.1 Candidatus Sumerlaeota bacterium
ACTGGAACCGGAAGTCGCTTTGAACCGTGCCGAAATAGAAGAACTTGAATATCAACAGGAAGTCATCCAGCATTTGATGGACAGAGAACGCATCAGCTGGACCGATAACCTGCAGATGATTGCACGAACGATGCCTGACCAGGTGTTTATGTATCAAATGCTTCTTACAGAAGAAGGGGCCCGAAGAAGAGGCGGCTCAGATGATGACGATGACACTTATTATAATTTGCGTCTTACCGGTTTTGCCCAGGCAGACGATGCCGATAAAGAATTACGCCTGATAGCGGAATTCATTACTTCGATGCAAACTAATTCGTTATTTCAGAGAAATTTTGACTCAAGCATTGATTTTGATAGAACAGAGAAAGTCTCTGTGGCTAATGAAGTGGTCAGTCTTTTTGAGTTGAACGTAACACCTAAACCCCCACAGGATTAAAAATTTCAAAAATAAAGCAGGAGTACTGATATGGCTTCTTTGAACGAAGAAGAAAAAAAATGGCTGGGAGTAGGAATTGCTTTTTCTTTCCTTTTTATTGTATTTCTGGTTGTTTATTTTTTCGCCTTTTATTCTCCTAACGTAGACCGAATGGAAACACGGGCAAACAACCTGCGCGATGATATTGAAGAGCTGGAAGAAGAAGAAAGAAAACTGACCGAATTTCTGGAAATCACCAGTGATAAAAAAATCGAGGAACTGGAAGAAACTGTCAGGGAGTTCAGGGATTTTCTTCCTGCAGATGTCGAAGTGGCTTCTCTCTTAGAGATGATGGATGACATGCTGGAAGAAACCAATCTTTATCATACTTCCATTCGTCCTTTATCCACTATCGAACATTCCATGTATAATGAAATACCTTTTCGTATAGAAATTGAGGGTGGTTACTGGGAACTCATAAAATTTATCGATCTCATTGAAAATGCCCCCCGCCTTATGAGCATAAAAAATCTGGACATCGAAAGTAAGATGACTTATACTACCAGGCTCACCCTGGAAGAGCGGATTTTTGACATGTTCCGGGAACAGCCCCATGCCCCTGAAGAAGAACTAGACGCCCTGACGCTTATCCAGGATCGTATCAAACGTGGGCAGCCCATATCACGCGATGAAAGGATAAAAAGTCTGCTGGGAATACCCCTTCAGCATGATATAATCCTTGAAATAAGCACTTATACTCTGAGAGAAAGAGAGGATGCCTAACCATGAGCATGTATAAACCCCTCTTTATAATATTGATGGTTTTTATTTTTGGATTTTCCGTACCAGGGATAGCCCAGGCTATCGACCTTACAGAAGGCCTTTCTGAAATAGAAAGAGCAGAGCTGGATATTGAGGAAGATGAGGAAGAAGCAGCAGAAGAAGAGAGAGAAGAGCCGGATGAAGCTGAAGATGTTGAAGAGCCTGAAGAAGAAGAACCATCTATTTTTGATATTATTGACAGAAGGGAACTTTCCCGTGAAATAGTGTTTGATCCTGAAAAAGACCGGGATGTTTTTGTCTTGCCATGGGTAGTAGATGCTGTAAATGCCACCCGTCTTCTTGTTCTGGGAGAAGGTTACCTGGAAAATGAAGATTATGATCAGGCTATTTCCGTTTTCACACGGCTCATTTCCCAGCACGGAGGTACCCAGCAGTCTGTACTGGCCGAGCAAAAACTGGCAGAAGCACAAGAACTGCATCATGAGAAACAGCTGGCAAAAGAAGAGGAGCGAATAAGAGAGGAAGAAGAAGAAGTCGCTATAGACCCTGATAAAGTGTCTTTACCTGAAGAAGTGAAAAAGCAAATCAGCGCTGTTATATGGGATAACAACGAGTCCTATATGCTATATGGTCAGGACGCCTTACGATCAGGAGACCAGTTGCCTGACTTTCCTGATATAATCGTTTACGAATTTTCAGAACCGAACATTTACTTTCAACATGAAGAAGAAACCCTGTCTCTCGAATTTGATTATGAGAATCCATAAACATTTAAAAATAAATACCGGTTAGTTGCAATATGCCGCTCGAAAAGGAAGTTATATAAACCGCAAAGGTGAGATAAAAAGATTCTAAGTTCAGAGGAGTAAAAAAATGTGCCGAAAATTTAAAAAACAGGTTCTTTCTGTCTTTATCCTTTTTGTTATTCCCTGCCTCGCAGTAAGTGCTACAATTCTTGAAGACATTGATATTTCTCAAACAAATGAAAAGGAAGCAGTCGCTTTCACCTTTTCCGAGGCTATAGAACCCACTGTTGATGAAGGGCCCACTGTTCTGGAAATCACCTTTCCCGATACATCTTATCCTGGTGAAACTGGCATGTTCTTTGGTGACCACCTTGCAGACCGGGTTATTGTGTATACTCCTGAAGAAGACACGGTAAAAGCAGAAATCATTATGGGCCATGAACAATTCCAGTATGAAAAAGCGTGGGAAAACAATACTTTTATTATAACCCTTATTCCCAAAGAAGAAAAAGTGCCTGTCGAGGAACCTGATATCAGCGCTGAATTAGAACAAAAACTCCTTAATAACCGCATTACTCTGCATATAAAAGAAGCCAGTATTGTTAATATCTTACGTCTTATTTCCAATAAAACAGATGTTAATATTATTGCAGGACCTGAAGTAGAAGGGAAAGTAACCGTTCGTTTTCAGAATGTTCCCCTTAAAAGCGCGCTGGACTCTATTTTAAAAGCCCAGGGATTTGGCTATGTCGAAGAAGACGGCATACTGCGCGTTACAACCATTGAAAGACTGGGCATAGAAGAAGTAGAAACCCAAACCCGTATCTATCATTTAAACTGGACATTTGCCCGGGAGGTACAACAGAGCATAGAACCCTTACTTACCAGCGATGTAGGTAAAATAAGCATCAATGCCAGCACCAACAATCTTATTATCACCGATACCCCTCATCGTCTTCAGGAACTGGAACAATTTATCGATACCATTGATAAACGCACCAGGCAGGTTGTTATTGAAGCCCGCATGGCAAATGTCGATAAAGAGTACAGCCGCGACATAGGTATCGACTGGTACCTGGCTAAAACCAGGAGGGGTCATGATATATTTGATGATGTCATTGACGATGCTGGCTTTGATTATTATCAAAGAGCAGTCAAAGGAATTGCTTCGCCTTTTGGTAGTCCAGGTGATGCTCGCCGCCTTGTTTCAATGGGAACCACAATCAGCGGGTATGATCTCCATGCCACGCTGGATGCCCTGGAACGGGAGGGACATGTAGAAACGCTCGAATCACCCCGCATCATTGTCACTGATAACAAAGAAGCCACTTTTGAAGTCATCGGAGAATTGCCGTATACAGAAGCCAAAATCGAAAGTGGAGGTATTTCACAGGATGTCCGCTTTAAAGATGTTGGTGTAAAAATGTACGTCACTCCCCACATTACTGATACCGACCACATCATGATGGATATTGAAACCGAGCAGATTATTAAAGTAGATGAGCATCCTGTACAAACAGCAGGAGACAGAGGGACTGTTACAAATTATGTTCCCATTGTAGATCGTCGCAGTACCACCACCAATCTTATTGTAAAAAATAACACCCCTTTTGTCATCGGCGGATTTCGAAGCATGAAACAGGGTAAAACTCAAACAGGTGTTCCCTGGTTGCGAAGCATACCGGTTCTCGGGGCTCTTTTTCGTTCTCAGAGAGATAGCACCCAGGAAGTAGAACTGATGGTATTTGTCACTCCTTCTATTTATGAGGAAGATCCGGAGGAACCACTGCAATGGGATGAAAGAATTTATTATGAAAAGTTCGACCATTATTGAGAAGAAATAAATAAAGGAAAAAAGCAGGTTCATGTTTTATGAACCTGCTTTTTTTATTTAAACACTGATGCATCATCTTCGTCTGACCATCTTTTCTTTCCTGGAAAAAATCGAAAAGAAAGGGCATTTTTTTCAAAAAGTTGCCCAGATACTGAAAATATCTTACATATCAGCCGAAAGTTTTCTCCTGGATAAATGTCTCATCCATGCTTCGGCTTTAGCCTTTAAAACACTTCTTTCACTGGTACCATTTATTGCCATAGTCTTTGCCGTCCTGAAGGGTCTGGGCGTTCAGCATTCCCTGCGCGAACAATTACTACGAACCATAGCAGCCAATCTTACGGAAGTCGTTGATCACCTGATAATTTACATAGAGCACGTCAACGCCGGTGCCCTGGGAATTCTTGGGCTATTATTTTTACTGGTAACCGTTTTCGGTCTTTTCTCTTTTGTCGAAAAATCCTTCAACAACATATGGGGTATCAAAGAGGGTCGGCATCTGGGAAGAAAAGTAACCGATTATTTCACCATCGTCTTTCTATCACCCTTTTTTGCCATGCTGAGCATTTCAGCCGAATCTTTTCTAAGAATCGAACCCCGCTTTGATTGGCTTCAATTTCTGCCCATTGTTACCCGTTTCCTGCTTCCTTTCATTCCCCTCTTAACTGCTTCTGTTGCCTGTTTTATTCTTTACATGTTTTTGCCTAACAGTAAAATTCGCTGGCAGGCAGCACTGGGAGGAGGCATCATCGCCGGTTGCCTGTGGATAATATTACAGAGATTTTACCTGGATTTTACAGGCTATATGCACAATCTAAGCGCTATTTACCAGGGTTTCGTCCAGGTACCACTTTTCTTCCTCTGGATTTACTGCATCTGGATTATTGTGTTATATGGTGCAGAAGTGGCTTTTGCCATTCAAAATCGCCATACCTACCTGGTAGAACTGTATTCCAAAAACCCTTCGTTTGGAGCTCTTCTGCTTATGAGCATCCTGGTCATTCAGGAAGCTTATGCCAATCAACAGAACAACTGCGGTCCTACTTTTAAGGTAGAAGAAATAGCCGAAAGCCATCAATTATCAATACGCCTTCTTCACTCTACCGCAAACCTTCTCGTCCATGCCGGACTTGCCAGGAAAATACAGGATTCAGGAAAAGGCAGGTATTATTTCCTTTTTACAGTAGATTTACGTTCCCTCTCTTTCTCAAAATTAATGTCCAGGCTGCTCTTCTCCACGGAAGATAAGGAGGAAAAACTCTGGGACAGTCTGAGAGACCTCCCTTACGCTGAAGAAATGATTCAAATGATCAAAACCTTTGGGGGAGAGATGGAAAAACGTGTCATTGATATGCGCAACATTCCCAGTCTGCAGGAAATCAGTCAGGAATCAAAGTAAGGCAGTATATCAAAGCACGGGGAAGATGAAAAGGGTCTTTCACCGGCAGAGCAACCGTTTTTTCCAAAACTCTGCCCTGACGGTCCAGTTTTTGTATCCATTCCTGTAGATGGGGTCTGCGAAAATGTTTCCAGGCGTATTCCTCCACCTCTTTGAGCCAGGAAAGACACCATGATTCCTTACAATGACGATAGGCATAAAGCAACGCC
>PWGE01000193.1 GCA_003554345.1 Candidatus Sumerlaeota bacterium
CAGTAATTTGCAAAGAGAAGAAAATCCTTGATTTTCATTTTAACAAGACTAAAATCACAAAGAATTTTGGCCCATTTTGAACCTGGCCAAACGTGGCCCATTTTAACCTGGCCGGTGACACTACATCTTATATTCTAATAACAGTAACAAAAATTATATATAGAACATATCAGGTTAAAACATATTTTCATAATATTTTTCAATATTTTTATTCTTGGACAGTAATATAACTAGACATTTATATTTTTTTGTATTATATTCTTACTATAGCAAGTAAATATTTTGATTATGAAGGGAGGAAGCTAATGAAAAAACAACGAGTAATAAAAAGGTGTTTAGTGTGTTTCTTATTACTTGTGGCAATTTTCGTTTACGGAGAGAGTACAATTGTCATTGGAATGGATGCAAATGTTGAAGAAGGCACTACTATTGAAGTTCCTCTTATTTTGCAGGATATGGTGATCGATTCTTCCATGGTTTTATTGAGGCTGGCATATGATCCGGTTGTATTGGCCAATCCCGAGCTGGAAGAAGGTAATATTACCTCAGAAGATCATTCCCTGTATCTGCATGAACCTGAAAGTGGCAGGGTAAATATCCTGGTGGACGGAGGAGCAGATGCTGTGCCATTTACAGCTCAGAACGGTACAGTTGCTACTTTGAAATTTGATGTTACAGGAAGCGGAACTGCAAACTTAAAGATTACAGAAGTTGATGATGATATACTCGCCGTTTCGAGTTTACTGGGCAGCGATGGAAAAAATGTGACGCATGATGTGCAGGTCGGTGAGATTACAGGTATCACTGACTGGCCCACATATTAAAAAAGGAGGAGGAAAATAATGAATAATAAGTATGCCATCATATTGAGTTTTCTTATCATAATGTTTGCTTTCTTTTCACTGTCTTTTGCGGAAGAGACAGGCCCCGGTTATGGCGATCTAACTGCAAGCGGTTCTTTTAGCGAAGAGGACGTTACTGAGTTGAAGAATATTATGCTGGAAGTAGAATCTTATAATGAACTTGGAGATGCCAATCGCGACGGCATTATCGATTTGGAAGATATTGCCTGGCTGCGCAAATGCAACGGGGAGATGACAATCTATCTTGATGCAGATTTTCCGGCAAACAGCAATATCCCACTTGTACTGGTAAGGATTCCCGCAGGGAATTTTACTATGGGGTCACCAGCAGGTGAACGAAATCGAGATGGTAATGAAGGACCTTTGACCGAGGTCACGCTCACGCAAGACTATTACATGGGCAAGTATCCTCTTACCCAGCAGCAGTGGCTGGCCATACGGGGTTCGTGGCCTGGCTCAGCTCCATCAGAAGACCAGGGACTGGGTGATGACTATCCCGCCTATAATATTAACTGGAACGATGTGCAAGGTTTCATAAATGACTTAAACATCCATATTGAAAATACCCAACAGGGGCCGCTCACAGTCAGTGCACCAACAGATGCTCAATGGGAATATGCCGCCCGTGCCGGAACAACAACTCGCTTTTACTTTGGTGATTCTTTAAGTGAAACAGATGATGATATAGATGGACCAACGGATTCTTCAGTATATACAGGTAACCGCACTGATTATGGTTGGTTTAGTATTAATAGTGATGAATCAACCCATGAAGTGGGACAAAAACCGCCTAATGCTTTTGGTTTATATGATATGCATGGTAACGTCTGGGAATGGATATATGGTTATGGTACATATCCAGGTGGCCATGTAACCGACCCCATAGGTGCAGGGACAGATGTAGCACGCGGTGGTGGCAGAACAAGTGTTCCCAGAAATAGCAGGTCCGCAAGACGGTGGAATCCAGGATCAACAAATCGCTCGGGAGGTTTAGGTTTCCGAATTAGCGCTGTTATCTCTGAGTATTACATCTTCTTGCAACAATTAACGATACAGCCGGTTTTGAGGATGAAAAATAATAATATTTCCACCCTTAAACCGGCTGTTTTATTTCCTCCCTGTCCTTGATACAAATAAATACCTTTTATGAAGAAAAAGTGTATTCTCACTTTTCCTTAAAACAAACAAATATCTCCAAAATTCTCAGCCTGCCGTTATAAATTTGCAAAAATTTTTATTCCCATTTTATCGTTACTTTCACCAGCATTATTAAAAATATAAATTGATCTCTTAGCTTTTAATTTTTAAACTCTTATGGTTCAAACGTTATATTACCTTTTTACCTTATCCTTCTATTTCTATATAAATATTATGGACACTACTCATTTAATGTATTATAATTATGATGTAATCATCCTGTTGAAGAAGAAAAGAAAAATAAAAAGATGAAAACCAAACAAGGAGAATAGAAGATGAAAAGTGATCGCAAATTAAGACTTTACTGGATTGTTTTGCTGCTGGGGGTGTTGATAGGAGTCGGTATTATTGCCGGCGCCGAAGAGCCTGAAGTCGTCACTCTTTGGGCAGGTCAACACATTGATGTGGGGACGGTAACAGTGGAAAATTGTGAAGAGAATATCTACGTAACATATTCTCTAAACAGTGCCACCCTGCATGATGGATGGGGCATAACTGAAACACACCTACACATAGGGAAAACTCTTGACGGTGTGGTAAACCGCCCCGGTAATCCTATGCCAGGCCGTTTTCCTTACAAGAACACCCATGACTTTGTTGCTTCCTACGAATATGTTATCCCCCTATCCGACGGAGAATGGGAATACGACGATGAACTCTTGATTGCCGCTCATGCAGTGGTACGCAGAGGCAGAGATGCTAGTAATGACATCTTTCTTTATGGCACCCAGGGACAATATGGTTCAAATAATGGTCTCTATATAGTTAACCTGGATGATAATTCTGCTCTTCGGCTTCCCAACTCCAATACCGGCGAAAGTGGATGGTCTCCCAATGCCGCAGCTTATGATGCAGAAAACAAGAGGTTATACTATGCCACCCATGTGGATAACGCTATTGACGGCGAGAGCCATCTTTACTTCTATGATATTAATACTGCTGCAATACATGATGCTGAATGGTCATGGGATGGTGAACAAGGAGTCGTGGTCGGTGCTGGTTTTTACAACGAAAGCTATTACTATATGCCAAATCTCACAGCTGATCTCTGGAAAGTAACTTTCGATGCAGATGGAAAGGTCGCCACTAACGAACTGGTATTTTCTAATGTAAACGGAGAGAGTGAAGCTGTCTATCGTTTCGGAGACTTGGCTGTTTGCCAGGATGGCATCGTTTACCTGAGCACCAATGCCACTCACGGAAGCACTGCTGAGTTTTTTACTCTTGATCTTTATAGTGCTGACGGTGATTACCAGTTGATTGCAGATGCCAGTGTTCCCGATAATGCAACCGGCTTACAATTAGCATTTGGCAGTGATGGAATTCTCTACGGCCAGGCTTCTTCAACGGGTGAGTTCTTTGAAATTGATAAAGCCACTGGAACCATCTCTTCTGTTGGCGTCACTTCAAGCGCAGAACAGGATATAATGCGGTTTAGCGACCTTGCTTCAGGCACGATTGCCATCACAGAGTTCAAGTCCGAAACCGCCTGGGGCGGTGGAGAACGCTTTGTAGAGCGCGGCAACTGGGCGATGTACTTTACCTATACTGTATGTTGTATGGAAGACGTGGGTGAGCTTGCATTCTCCGCACCGGCTTCAAATATCCTTTTAACATCACTTAAATAGAGCAAGACAGCAAACTGGAACTTCTAAAAGGCTGAACAATGAAGGAGTCGGGAAAGACAGCTCACCCGGCTCCTTCTCATTTATAAGACTCCTACAAAAAAGGGCCGTTTAGAAAAGCTGTCTAAAAAAGTTTTTAAATGGTAATATAATGTGATAAAATAAAATTGTGGTGGGAGTAGGATCGCATAAGCTCATCGTAGGCATAAAAGCCTGTAATTGAGAACTTGGTCTGCTTCCACCACCCCTTTGATTTCTTCCAGATACATTTATCTTATAGTATTCCCTGACGAGAAAAGAAACTCTACAGGCAGAAGAGCACCACCCAATCGGAAAAGAAAAAGACAATATATTGTGGTTATTGCTGGTATTTTATGAAGTAAGGGTAAAAACCCGGGGAAAAATAATATCCATCCTATCCCGAAATCTCTCCCCGTGAAGTTTCTCCTTGACTTTGCATTCTTGAAAAGATGCTGGTTCTTATGTGGTATTTAAAAGAACTGCCTTAGACATTTTTTTGCATCTCCGCGTGTTGCTTTCTGAAATATTTCTTTTCATTAAATACTTTTTACTGGATATAAAATTTTATTAACCATATATTTTGTCTATCAACGTTTATTCTTTTGCCTTTTGCTCTTTCCGGTGGTTTTATTCTGATTTTTATGACCTGACTTTCCACTACATAGCTCCTCCGTGGCTATCACTGTTGAATGGTTTTTCCGGCTTCTTATATTCTCTGTTTCCTGGACTATACCCCGGGCTCTTTGGAATAATCCTATTCAAATAATGACCACCACCCTGCAAACGTCCTATAAGGCGCTATCTTTCGCAAATATGGATAACCATTATTTCTCCTGTAATCCCTATCCGCCCCCCAGATCCTGTCAAAATCCCATCCCGTAAAAGTATCTGTGGCATAAGGATAAGTCATATCTTCCTGAGAACGGCTTTTTCCGCCGTCACTCTGTTCCTGTTTGCTGGTATCCACATCCCAGTAACTCCCTGATATATCTCCCCAGTAATTATTACCTACCAATCCACCAACATATTCCTCACCTGTTACCAATGCACTGGCATAGCTATTCCAGATGGTTCCTTCTTCGTTCACACCTGTCAGTCCCCCCACCTCTCTTCTTCCAGTCACCGATCCCCTGCTATAAGAGTTCGAGATAGAACCAGTATTCCAACCTATCAGCCCACCAATGCTATTGTCCCCAAGTACCGCGCCTGAACCGGAGCTATTTGCTATTGTACCTTCATTATAGCCAGCCAATCCCCCGGTATATCTCTTCCCTGAAATCGAAGAACGAGTAACAGAGAGATTTTTAACCTCCCCGGAGAGTAAACCAAATAGTCCGACATAATCTTCTTCTTCCCGATCAATGACCAATCCTTTGATAACGTGTCCTTTGCCATCAAAAGTACCACTAAATGTTCTCAGGGGTTCAAACCCTTTATCTTCATTCCATGATTCTGTTCCGGACGCATCAATATCCTTTGCCAGATAGTAACTCCAGTGGAGCGGATAATCTGGATCATTTCCTATAAGCTGAAGTTCTTCAACGGAAGAAATCCCGATGGGACCCCCTACTTCTACTTCCTGGCTGAAGATTTCTCCGAACCAGAATTCGCCTTCTTTAAGCATCTGCCACTCAGTGA
>PWGE01000321.1 GCA_003554345.1 Candidatus Sumerlaeota bacterium
CCCGTCTGATGTCCAGCCTTTTGAAGCGCTTGCTTACAAGCAGACCCTCCAGTTTCTTCGCAAAGAGCTGGATGAGGAGGAAATGATTCATAAGGCTGCCCAGGCAACCAGAAGATTTGCCAAAAGACAGTTGACGTGGTTGAGATCTTTTGATTTTTTAAAGCAACTTGATGTTACCAGTTTGACAGCTGCTCAGCAGAACAAAGAAGCGTTAAAACTATTGCAATATTAGAAAAATGTTTTTAAATGAAAAACAGGATGGCATGAGTAATATCGGCAGGTAAATGGAGGCATGACGAGGATGGAAGAAGTAAAAGAGTTTTGATCGGGAGGTGAAAAAATGGAAGGTCAGAAAGTGATGCACAGAATTCAGGAAGAATTTCTTGCTCGTTTAAGAGAAAAGGATGCAGAGGTGGAAATAGCACTTACGGGTAAAGAAAAACTGATAGGACGGATTACAGATTTTGATAATATTTCGATTCTTCTTGAAACTTCTACCACCACTCATCTGATCTATTTGCACGGAGTGTGTTATATACATGAAGTATAATAACCTGAAGGAGGAATAAGTAATACCAATAAAAGAACGAACTTTACTGGTTGCTCTGCAAAAAGAAAATGATACTACCGAAAGTATTCATTTTTCACTTGAGGAATTAGCCCTCCTGGCTGATTCTGCAGGTGCACAGGTTATTGATAAAATTGTTCAGCGGCGTCTTAAGCCTGATCCTGCCTTTTATATCGGCGGAGGTAAAGCAGAAGAAATAGCCATTCTTTGTGAAGAACTGGATATTTCCCTGGTGATTTTTGATGACGAATTAAGCCCCGGACAAACCAGGAACCTTGAAAAAAAAATACCTGTCAAAATAGTAGACCGCACCCAGATTATTCTTGACATATTTGCCCAGAAAGCCCAGACAAAAGAAGGAAAGCTGCAGGTAGAGCTGGCCCAGCTTCAATATCTTCTTCCCCGCCTGACCGGTAAAGGCGTTGAATTATCCAGGTTAGGGGGTGGTATAGGTACGAGAGGACCCGGTGAAAAACTGCTGGAAGTACAGCGTCGTCGTATTAATGACAGGATTTCAGCTCTGCAAAAGGAAATTGAAGAAATAAAGAAGAAGCGTAATGTTCAGCGTGGTCCCCGTGAAAAGATTCCTATTCCCACCGCTGCTCTTGTTGGGTATACCAATGCCGGCAAATCCACTCTTCTGAATGCCATGACAGATGCCGGGGTTTTTGCAGAAAATAAGCTTTTTGCTACTCTTGATCCTACTGTACGCAAACTCATTCTGCCGGGAAATAAGACTATTTTGCTTTCTGATACAGTGGGTTTCATTAATAAGTTGCCTCATACCCTGATTGCTGCTTTTCGGGCAACGCTGGAAGAGGTGAAACGAACAGACTACCTGGTGCATGTGGTGGATGCTTCCCATCCTTACTGTGAAAAACAGATTGATTCGGTAAAAGAGGTCTTGAGAGAACTGGACGCTTATGATAAACCGATGTTGTATATCTTCAATAAAATTGATCTTGTCGAAGAAAAAGGCAGGTTGCGCCTGCTTTTGAATAAGTATACCCCTTCTGTGGCTCTCTCAGCACTTCATCGTCAAAATATTGAAGCTATGGTAGACCTTCTTTATAGATATGAACGTGCCCAATCAGTAGAAATGGAGATTCTCCTGCCTTATCCTGATTATGATAAAATCCAGTATGTGTTTGAAGAGGGTGAAATCCTCTACCAGAAATATCTGGAAGAAGGGGTTCATCTCAAGATTTCGGTTGCCCCGCGTTTTGCTCATCATTTTGAACCTTACAGGTGTCATTTGAATGTCCAGAATTAGAATCCGGGCAGCAGCACTTTTGAAAAATTCCCGCAATGAATTGCTTCTCCTTCAGCATCAGAAAGAGGACAGGAAGTACTGGGTCCTGCCTGGTGGCGGGGTTCATTATTTTGAAAAAGTGCCCCGGGCACTTCAAAGGGAATTGCATGAGGAATTGAATATTTCTGTCAGCGTTAAGGATTTTCTTTTTATGAATGAGTCCCTTTATCCCGATGGGAGCCGACATATCCTGAACCTGTATTTTGAGGTGAAATATCTGCAGGGAAAGATACAACTTGCTGAAGAAGAGCGATTGGCTGGTTATGATTTTTTTCCGGCGGAGAAACTTTCTGACCTTCTTATCTTTCCTGCCCTGAACCAGGTACTGGTGGATTATCTCACTCACCACAGGGTCTGCAAACAATATCTTGATGTAAAGTGGATTTCATGACACATAATGCTCGGATTCCCCGTATAATGGTTACCGGTTGCAATGGTTTTGTCGGTAAACATCTTATCAGCTATTTCATTAAAAATAAGTGCTGTGTGGGGGGGCTTGATAGAGATGAAAAAGGACTTCCCTCTCTTGCGGTTTATTATCCTGTCGATATTCTGGATAAAAAAAGTATTCTGGAAGTTTTCCGGGATTTTTGTCCCACGCATGTCATTCATCTGGCAGCAGTGACGTTTGTTCCTGATTCCCTGAAGAATATTGATAATACCATTCAAATCAATGTGCAGGGGACTGTTAATCTATTGCAGTCGATAGATAAAATTGACAACAAAGAGACATTCTCCCGTTTTCTTTATATATCGAGTGCAGATGTATACAATACGGTCGCATCTGGAGGACCTTTTACAGAAGACGATCATCCTCATCCGGAAAATCCTTATGCCATTTCAAAACTTTCCGGGGAGTATTTGTGTGAGTTTTTTCAACAGCGCCATCATATCCCTTCTTTTATAGTGCGACCTTTCAATCATACCGGCCCCGGTCAATCAGAGAAGTTCGTATGTTCTGATTTTGCCAGGCAGGTTGCCCTTATTGAAAAAGAGAAACAAGAGCCTGTTATACGAGTGGGAAATCTCAACCATGCCAGGGACTTTCTGGATGTTCGTGATGTTGTCCGGGCGTATCATGCATTGCTTTTCCATGAATCAAATAAAACCTCTTCTGTTTTTAATGTATCATCGGGGAAATGCTTCCGGATCAAGTGGCTCCTGGATACGCTCCTTGCTCATGCATCTGTAGATATAGAAGTTGTGATTGATAAGAAAAAGTATCGTCCCGGAGAAAGCATTATGCAGGGAACTTATGACAAGCTTTTCCATGGTACCGGATGGCAACCTTCTTTCTCCATGGAAAAAACACTTTTTGATTTATTACAATGGTGGCGGGAGAGAATTTCATAAGAGCTTCTTTACAACAGGGGGATATTCCTTATAATGTTTTTTCTTTAACGGGTTTAACCTTTTAAGAGAAAGAGGAAAAAGGAAACTTTATGATATATATGAGCTATTCTCAACAGTTAATTATTTTTCGTGAGCGGATGAAAAGTTTTTTTCTGAGCATGCTGACAAATCCTGAGTTTTTTGGAAAACAGGTATGATTATTGTAACCGGCGGAGCTGGATTTATCGGGAGTGCCATTGTCTGGAAGCTGAACAGGCTGGGCATTGAGGACATCCTCATTGTTGATTCGCTTAAACAAAGTGAAAAATGGCGAAACCTGGTTCATCTGCGCTTCCATGATTTCTGTGAGAAAGAGCGATTTTTAGAACTCTTTGAAGATGGTAAATTCCCCCCTTCTTCCATTGAAGGAATTATTCACCTGGGAGCCTGCAGCAGTACTCTTCAAAAAGATGCTTCTTACTTGATGGAAAATAATTACCGTTATTCCCAGGTTCTGATGCAGTGGTCTGTTTTGCATAAGAAACGTTTTGTATATGCCTCCAGTGCTGCCACCTATGGCGATGGAAGCCGCGGTTTTTCAGATGATCATCAATTTCTCACTTCCCAGGTTCCCCTGAATATTTATGCCTATTCCAAGCATCTTCTGGATGTATGGGCTTTAAGAAATCGTTATCTGAACTGGTGTGTGGGTATAAAATATTTTAATGTCTATGGTCCGAATGAGTACCATAAGGAAGAAATGCGTAGTGTGGTGATAAAAGCGTTTGAACAGATTCGGGAAAAGAAAGAAGTGGCACTTTTTAAATCTCATATTCCGCAATATGAAGACGGTGGACAATTAAGGGATTTTCTGTATGTTAAAGATGCCGCAGATATGACGGTATTTTTATACCTGAATGAACATTGTCGTGGAATATATAATGTAGGGAGTGGAAATGCCCGAAGCTTTCATGATTTAACAGCTTCTGTCTTTAATGCTATGAATATTAAGAAAAAAATTCGTTATATTCCCATGCCTCTCGAACTTCGTCAGAAGTACCAGTACTTTACTGAGGCAAAAATCGATAAGCTTGTGGAAGCGGGCTATTGCCAGAGAATTAATACCCTGGAAGAAGGGGTCTGTGATTACGTTCAAAATTATCTTCTAAAAGAGGATCCGTACTTAAAGACCATCGCAGAGGAGTTGACTGATAGCGGGGATACCTGCCAATATTAGACATATATAAGGATGAAGAAACAACTTCCAACCCTGGAAGTTGTCTTGAACAAAAATAAAATTACCCGGGAGAAAGTTTTATGAAATTAGTGATTACAGGGGGATCCGGTTTTCTTGGTTATCATATCTGTAAAAAATATGCTGACCAGTATGAAGATATTCTTTTACTGGATATTGTGCCCTATGAACCTGATGAGTTTCCTGAGAATGTGCGTTTTAAACAGGTAGATGTCCGGGATATGCCTTCCCTGGAAAAAGAGCTGGCGGGCATGGATGCCGTTATTCATGGTGCTGCGGCCTTGCCTCTCTGGAAAAAAGAGGAAATATATTCAGTCAATGTCGAAGGTACCAGGAACGTGCTGGAAGCTGCTCGTAAGAATGATATAAAAAGAGTGGTTTTAATATCTTCGACAGCGGTGTATGGCGTTCCTGATCATCATCCTCTCTATGAAGATGATGCCATGATTGGTGTTGGTCCTTACGGTGAGACCAAAATCGAGTCGGAAAGAATATGTGAAGAATATCGGGAAAAGGGTATGGTTGTTCCTGTAATCCGCCCTAAAACGTTTATTGGTACCGCCCGTCTGGGAGTCTTTCAGATACTTTTTGACTGGGTAGAATCAGGGAAAAAAATTCCTATCATTGGAAAAGGGAACAATCGGTACCAGTTATTGGAAGTAGAAGACCTGGTTGATGCCATTCAATTGACTTTGACTTTACCAGAAAACAAAGTCAATGAAACCTTCAATATTGGTGCAAAAGAGTACCAAACAGTAAAGGAAGATGTGGGAGCATTATGTGAGTATGCTGGTACAGGGGGGCGACCTTTACCCACCCCTGCCTGGCTGGTTATACCGGTACTGGAAGTCTTCTGGTGGCTTCGCATATC
>PWGE01000066.1 GCA_003554345.1 Candidatus Sumerlaeota bacterium
GATCGGGTGGGAGCATTTTCGGCATGCTCTGGAGTTTGCATCAGACAATGAAAAGCTTGAACAGTTTGCAGCCATTGAAGATAATTTGCTGCAGTATTTGCCTGAGATGGTGGACCGTTTTTCTGACCTGTTTTTTCTCTCTCGCAAAAATCCCGCGTATTTTCTGCAAAGTGGCAGGAAGATAATCAGACAGTTAATATCTGACCAGGATATTGCCAGGGCAATGCAGGCATTAAATACCTTTTTGGAATATTTCCCAGATGATATTGAACTCAATTCCAGTTTGCTCCAGCTGTATTTAATTGGAAATGATGAAATCGGTGCTTTTGAACAGACCAGGAGACTGGCCGGGCTTTATGAAGAAAAAGAGGATTATGAGCAGGCTTATTTGCTTTATAGTAATGTAAATGAGCAAAGTAATGAAAGCTGGATTGAAGATAAAATGATCTCCCTTTTACTGAAGCAGGGGGAAAAAGAAAAGGCTGTGGAAACACTCCGGCAATTTAGTGATAAAGCTTTCAAAGAAAAGCAATTCAGCAGGTCTTGTGAATTACTTGAAAAAGGGAGTGAATTGAAACCTGATGATGAGAAGATAATCCAAAAACTGGTTAAAGTAAGAAAGGCATTGGGCATGGAAGCAGATGACCTGGCGAAGGATTATCTTCGATTAGCATCAATTTACAAAGAGGCGGGTGAGCCTGCCAAAAGACGTGGAGCACTTCATGAACTCGTTCAAATCAAACCGGAATGCCAGGAATACTGGATGGAGTTTTTTGAATGCCTCGAAAAAGAAAAGGAATACATAGAAATTTTTCGCTTTTTACCCCGCTGTCTTTCTTCTCTGGCAGAGGAAGAAGTACATGATATATATTCTTTTATGGAAAAGAAGGTTGATAAGATTCCACTTCCTGTTTTGCTATCCGTCCTTGATATACTTCCTGTAGATCTGGCTGAAGATTTTATTCCTGTCATGAAAGGGGCCTTTCCGGGATTAGAGGAAGTGCGGCAGGGTCTGGAATATTCTCTTGATAAAGAAAACCTTTTTCTTTTTGTGTATCTCTTTGAATTGTATGTTGAGAAGATAGAAGAGGAGAAAGATCTGGAAAGAGAAAAAGACAATTTGCAGAAATGCCTGGATTTTGCTATCGAAAAGGGCCTGTTAGAAGAAGCAATGACTGGCTACCGTTTGCTTATTCGTCTTCACCCTTTTTCTCCGGACAAGATTCGCGATTTTTTAGAAATAGCAGGGCAACTTGGGATCCCTCCTGAAGAAGAGATTCAATATCATCTTCAATTAGCCCGGGCCTGGCTATCTCAAGATAAACCGGAAAAGGCGTTTGATGCAGTGGAGAGAATACTCAGTTCTTATCCGGATAATCTTGAACTGCTGGAATTATATGTAGAGATTTATCCTATGATAGGTATGGAGATGGAAATTGTAGAAAGCTATCGCCAACTGGCAAGGGGATATCAAAATCAGGATCCGGAAAAGTCCCGTTTTTACTGGAGTATGGTCTGTCAGCTGCTGCCGGATGATAAAGAGGCAAAAAGGGCATTAGAAAAGGAAGAAGATCAGTGAGCAGTTACCGACGTTTTTTTTCTCTGTGGCAGGTGTTTCTTATAATGGAAGCATTAGTGGTCCTGACAGGATTCTGGGCCTGGCACAGACTTTCCGATAGCCTGGAAGATTATGGTTCTTTTCCTTTCCTGAACACACTTTTTTTTATCATTGCTTTGCTGGGATTGCAGCTTCTTTTACAGGAATTTGTGTCTAAAAAGGTTTCTTTGCTGACAATAGGGTATTGTCTGCTTATGGTTCCTTTTTTAAGGGACTTCTGGCTTGAAGAAACGCTTGTTTTTACTCTCTTTATTCTTTCCCTGAGTATAATTCTGATAGGGAAGAAAGATTTGTGGATTATACCTCTGCTGGCCGGAGCTTTAATTATTTTCCTGTACTTCCAGGATACCACTGCATTTCTTTTCCCTGCTCTTGTTATGGTAGCTACCTATTTATGGTACTGGTTGAGCAAAAAAAAATGGCTTTATCTTATACTGTGTGTTGTCGCAGGGGGCACTGCAGGCATATATTTTTCAGGGCATCTCTCTGTGTTTTTTCAGCCTTTCCGCGATATTCAGCCTGCTCTTATGATTCCTGATAAATTGCCTTATCAATTGGGTCTTTTTGTCTACTTGCTTTTTCTCTTTCTGGTTTTGATGAACAGACTGTTATCGCCAGGTATGAGAGCAGTTTCATGTATAGCAGGAATGGCACTTTTGATACTTTATACTTTTTTTGATATGGGGGAGTTAACCACAGTGATGGCTGTTATGATAGGAATGGCTTTTCTGTTCTTGTATGCTTTCTGGTACCAGCAGATGATTTTTTTTCGTTCCCGTAAAACGGCACATTTTTTGAGTGCCCTGCTCTGCGGGATACATCTGGGTGCCTATTGGTACCAGTTTACCATTGGTTGATACTTCTAACCCAAAGCTATAAAGCGCCAGAGAAAAGGTTCGGATTAACAAAAAACCGGCGACTTTTCTGGTATGAGCCGCCGGTTTTATCTATTTTCAATGAACAGGTGCTTATACCCGAACGTTTTGTGTGGTTCGGGATTCTTCCAGTGTTTTCCTGAGCTCCTGGCTGTGCTGTGAGAATTCTTCGAAATTAAGAGTTTTCAAAAAGAGCATTCCCACAGCTGCTCTCAGTGTCCGGTTGGGGTTATCTACAAAGAATTTTTCTCCCAGGAAGGTTTTTATTTTGTTGTACTGTTCTACCTGGATTTTTTGAGCAAGGCCGGAAAAGGGTCCATCATATTCATAGCTGGGAAAAGATGCTTCTTTTTGCGAACTGAAACTGGATAGGAAGGAATGATCCATTGTAGAAAGGCGATTCATGGAAACCGGGACAATGCAATTGGTTTCATAAGGGGCAAATCGGAACCAGACATTTCTATAGCCAATAATTTTCATGTTTGAGATATCATGATTTTCCCGGTACATCATAAGGGCTTCATAGAGAGCCTGCAGGACCTTATAATGAGTGTCCGGCCCGGAGCCTTCCGGATCAAAAGCTACTGTAAGATAGTGAGGCTGCAGTTTTTCTAAGAGATCCAGGATAGGCATGGCATCTCGTTCAAGGGTCGGAGTCTCAGTAAAAGTGTCTCCTTTATAAAAACCCAGTCGAAGATGGGAAACATTAGTGTGGTTAAACCCGAAGTAGCGCCAGAGGACATCTGCCTCCCATTCTCTCAAGCGACCTTTTATTTGCTGAATGTGAGGCAGGTCTTTCCGACCGGGATATTGAGTTTCAAAATAGTTGATGAGTTCTTCTATACGATAGCGGATATTATAAATATTGTCTTCCTCAAAGACCACCATGAGGTTTCGTAAGAGGCGCTGACAGATTGCTTTTCTTTGCAGTTCCATGTTACTTGAAGCCACGCCGTCCAGATAAAGAGCTACTTCTGCATCTTTAGCATATTCATTGAGTTCATCAAAGTAATGCTGTTCTGCCAGCTGACTGAATTCGTTCTTCTCGATGTAGCGTAACAGTGTTTTTAAGAGAGAATGCATATAAGAATTTGTGACAGCAGTGAAACCACTGGTCATGTAGGCAAAATGGTGAAGGTTGCCTGTATTGCGAAAAATGCGTATGAGGTAGGGGAGATATCCCAGCATGATATCATCATGGTGGGGTGCTGTATGTAAAAATGTTTTGTTATCGACCTCATCTAATCCCCTGTAAATTTTTTCTTTCAGCCGGTCTTCTGCACCCTTTAAAACCTTCTCCAGAGAAGATGGTGTTTTTTTCAGTAAAAGAGACCCCAAACGATCGTTTTGCAGGTCAAGTTCGGTTAAGCTGGTGAGAGGTTTTTGGGTATCCCACGAGATGTTCATTAGTACCTCGTCAACCTGTTCTTCAGAAAGACGATCGGTATTTTGAAATATCTCAAACTCACGCTCTACTAAGTTATAAGCTGCTCCACTTGTGATAATGAAACGGGCATTTTTTAAACCGTGAAGAGCTGTAGCGGGGTAATGAATGTTTTCTTCATTTTGTACGGCATCTGCAACTACCTGGGCTTTCGATTGTCCGGCAGCTATAATAAGAGGAACAACGTCCGGATTATAACAGATTGTCTTTAAACCGATTGTGATAACCAGTTTATTTCTGGCAACTTCCATCCCTCCCAGGTCTCCTGCAGCTGCAGCCTGAGTTTCGTAATTGATAGGAGTTAACCTAGTAGTGGAAAAATGGTCGGAACCTTCTACATTGAAGCCGATATGACCGTCAGGTCCTATACCACCCAGAAAAAACCCGATGCCGCCCAGTTGACGAATTTTCTGTTCGTATTCCATGCAAAACTCGTCGACAGCATGAATGACCCTTTTTTGAATCTCTTCGAGATGGCTTTTGGGCCGTTTTGTGCGTAATTCGAGATCAACGTGATCATCGGGAAATACTTCTCCAAGGGTCATCCTGTCAGGAACTCCGATGCGACTGGGATCTATAAGGAGGGCTTTTTCAGGATTAAGTCCAAAACCCTTGATATAATATTTGTTAACATAGTAGTAAAAACTATTGTGCTGTTGCGGGCTTATAGGGTAAAACTCATCGATTTGTACGAAATGAAGTCCCCTCATATCCGGTTTTGTACGGGGATCGATGCCGTGATTTTCCAGATCCTTTTGTATTTTCTGCGAGTTCCATTCTGCCAGATAGTATTGAACCCACCTGATGAAGTGTTCTGGTGTTTTTCCGGTAGGAAGAGAAATGACACCATCCGGGTTTTGTTGGACCCATTCTAAAAATTTCAGGGCGGTTAATTTTCCGAGCATAGGAAAGTTTTCTACAACAATGACCGGAGTTTTTTCCATGGGCGGATAAATGAGTTTGAAACGACTCTTAGAAAGAGCTACTTCCATGACCGGCGTTAAATTGTAGCCCATTGCCTTTTGCTGGACTTTTTTCTTAAAACCGGACTCTTCCCAGAAAAAACGGTGCTCATTCCTTTGAGATTTGGATGTTGTCTTTTTAGTAACTTTCTTTCCCATGACTTGAGACCTCGCTACTTTTTTTAAAAAGGAGGAACATTATAACAGGTTTTTTTAAAAATAAAATAAAAAGTTCGGGTTTTAACAGGTCCCGGTTTACTGTGGTTGGAAATGAGCATGTTTAAGAACGTTTCGTATTCACTATTATTTTATAATTCAACTTTCGCAGGAGAATAAACTTATTATTTATTTATAGTTTATAAATGGTACAATGATATAAAGATAAATGGGGGTCTTTGTATTATGTATACCTTTCAACCTACTGGAGAAAC
>PWGE01000036.1 GCA_003554345.1 Candidatus Sumerlaeota bacterium
AGGATTAATCAGGCTAACTTCTTGATATATGACACTAATTCCCTTGTTTCGCGCATCAATGGGCCCATCAATCAAAGTCTGTACTCCACCAAGATTGATTGTGCCACTATCTGCCTGATAAACACCTGTGATGATTTTTACTAAAGTGGATTTTCCGGCTCCATTTTCACCAAGAAGTGCATGGATCTCCCCTTCTTGCAGTTTAAAATTCACCCCTTTTAATGCATGGACTCCACCAAAATGCTTGTGTATGTCTTTCAATTCCAAAATGACATTGTTCATAGTGTTACCCTATTTGTTTTTCGAGGAAAGGGCTTGTTCTACTTCAATTAAAGAAGGTATTGAACTCTGAGCTCCTTTTCTTGTGACACTGATTGCTGCTGCTTTTTGAGCAAAGCGTATTCCTTCTTTGAAAGTCTCGCCCCGAGCCATTGCAGCAACAAATCCTCCTAAGAAAATATCTCCCGCTGCTGTCGTATCTACTACTGACACTTCCTCCACTTCTTGTAGTACAGGTTTGCCATCAATGAATGTAACAATACCTGATTCCCCTAAGGAGATTATTGGATGCTTAAAACCAATGCTATTTAATGCAAATAATGCTTTCTTAGCGGACTCAATATCATTTATATGTACACCAGTTAATATTTCCGCTTCAGTTTCATTTGGTTTAACATAATCAACTTGCTGTGTGATTTCTTGAGGAATCATGTTTGATGGAGCCGGGGCAGGATCTAGGACAACTGTCATTTCCTTTTCTTTAGCTATACGGATAGCTTCATAAACCAAGTTCGGATGTATCTCCATGGTAATCTGCAGAATATCGCATCCCTCAAATACAAAAGTATGATTTCTTAGCTCTGCAGTAGACAAATCAGCATTTGCCCCTGGAGTAAATAGAATGCTGTTCTGTCCCCTATCATCTACCATAATCATAGCAATTCCTGCTGTTTTTCCTTTTTCATAGATAACATCATCCATGCAGACACCATGGCTAATCTGTTCATGTTTTAACTGCTGAGAAAAACTGTCATCTCCTAATTTTGTAAAATACTTTACATTCCCACCTAGTTTTGCAGCAGCAACAGCCTGGTTACCGCCTTTACCTCCAGGAAACGTTTGAAAGTTATCAGTGACAACAGTCTCACCAGGAGATGGGATGCGGTTTGCATACATTACAAGATCCATATTAATACTTCCCATACATAGTATTTTTTTCATGACAAACTACTCCTCAGCTTTTTCACTTCACTCATAAAATCTTTAGTCATCTGATAATCTACCGTGTTTTTCCAATTACTCTTTTCTTTGAATGCTGAGCCGACAATTGCTCCGTCAGCAGCATTAAGCAAATCCTGGGCATTCTCTGTGGATACTCCACTTCCTAGAAAGATTGGAAGTTCTACTGCCTGTTTTATCTGCAGAACCTTCTCTGGAGTGGGGGCTGACCCAGTTTCAAACCCTGTCACAATCAAAACATCTCCGCCCTGCTGCTGTACATCCTTTGCCTGCTCTTCAATAGACCGGTCACTTATTATGAAATGAGACCCATGTTTTACGTTTACATCACACATACAAACGATATTATTTGCACGGAGATTGTTTCTCATCCGAGCAACTCTGCTACCAGCAGCTTCCACATACCCCACTTGAGAAACATATGCATTGCACCATTCAAATACTCTGATCCACTTGGCTTGCCCTGCCACTGCACAAGCTAGAGCTTCTTTTCCACCATTCATATGGCAGTTCACTCCAACAGGAACTGAAACAGCCGATGAAACCTCATTCACTGCAACTGCCAATGAAGCTACACACTCAGCAGAAATATCTCCCGTTCTTGAATATGGATAATCCCAAATGTTTTCTACTTGTAATCCATCTACTCCTGCATCCTGAAGAATCTTTGCTTCTTCAAGAGCAATCGAAATGATTTTTTCCATATCCATTATTGTAGGGTCATAAAGCGGAGCACCTGGTAAAGGGTGTAAATGTACCATTCCAATTATTGGTTTTTTCTCCTGAAAAATTTCACCAAGTTTTTTATATGAATTCATATGTTATTTTCCCTTATTATAAATTAAATTCTTTGTATGCTTTTTCTTTAGAAATCTACTCCTGCAATCAGAATAATGTAAGCAAAGGGGCTTCTTTCACCTGTACGAACAAATGCCTTCATTTGTTCATTTTTTAAAGCTCCAGTAAGCCATAAATCCTTTACAGGATAATGAGACATCGTATTTTCAGTTATCGGGTTGCCCTTATTATTGAATTGATTAATTATATTTGTAAAAGTTTCATAATGCTCTGGATTGTTTTCTTTTGTTTCCTGTGAAACAATATAGCTCTCAACTACTAGTTCATCCATAACAGCTTTAAGTACTTCTTCTACTTTTGGGATACCATCACAGACAGCCAAATCTACAATTTCAGTTTGATCATGTGCGGGAAATGGACACCCAACATCACCGATGAGGATCATATCACCATGACCCATGCGAGCAACTAAACTCGATAATTTTGCATTTTGAATACCCGATCTTTTCATTCTTTACTCCTTCGCATTTAATCGATTTACTGTAAATCGATTAAAAAACTTTCAAAATTTTATACTGTTTCCCTTTCTTTAAGAGAGGACTCCAAAATAACAGGGCTACTCTCAAAAGGCCTATTATTACTCAATCTTTCCAACATAAGCTCACCTGCCTCTCCCCCCATATCTTTTGTAGGGTTCTCAATTGTAGTCAAACCTTTTTGAATAAATTTCGCAAAATAAATATTATCATATCCTGCTATTCCTATATCCTCTGGAATCATCAGACCTTTTGAATTAACAGCCTCTATAGCTCCCCAAGCTGATATATCACTGCAAGCAAAAACTGCCATTTTTTGCTTTGCAGGATCATACCCTTCTAACAGCTTCATCATAGCCTCATACCCATCAATAAAACTAAACTCACGCCTTATAACCTCTATTTCATTAGAAGAATAACCAGCTTCTGTTAATTTTGCTTTAAACCCCTCATAACGAGCATTTGCATTAGGAACTGTTTCCGGTCCGGCAATACATGCAAATCTTTTGTATTTTTTTTTTAATAACAACGAAGCCATAAGGAAAGCTCCAGCATAGTTGTCAGCATACACAAATGCAATATCCGAAATCCCATCAAAAAAAGCAGGCCGATCGACAACAAGCAATGGAATACTTCTATTTAATTTAAACTGTGATTCCTCCATTCGAGGTGCAACCATGATTAGACCATCAACACCATTCCCCATAACCAGGGAAGCATAAAACTGAAACTCCTTTTTTACATCATAATCAGAACTGAATAAAACCAGTTGATAATTCTTCTTGCTTACAGCAGTATCAATTTCCTTAACTATCTCACTAAAAAACGGGTTTGTAATATCAGGAACAATGATACCGATTCGAAATGTTTTATTTATTTTCAAGCTTCTTGCCACCACATTTGGTTCATATCCCAAAACTTCCATTGCCCATAAGATCCTTGTCCTAAGCTCTTCACTGACGTTTTTTGCTCCTGTATGTACATTAGAGACTGTTGCAGTAGAAACATTAGCTAATTGTGCTACATCTTTTATAGTAGAGCGCAAACTTCTAATTTCTCCTTAGTTAATCGATTAAATCTGATGATTTTAATGTTAAACCATATTTCTTCACGCTGTCAAGCAAATTATCGAAAAATCTTTTCAAAAAATATTAACAGTCTTACTTGGTGGATCCTGAATAATCCCCAATTTCAGTTCTGCCAACTCTTCAGGCAGTTTTAACAGCAAAAACATATGCTGAGCTTTTGACAACACACTCATACTAAAAAAGTTTAAAGTAGCTATCCTCCCGTACGTTAGACAATATAATTACTTTTTTCACACCGCAATAGCGAGTGCTTCTTCCTCTGCACTGGAATTCCTACGTAAGCATCTATACCAAGGGTTGCCGGAAAACAGGAGCTCTATCTGCTAAATCATCAGTGCACTACTGGGAGTCTACAGGAAAGCTTCCGGATTATCAGAAATGCTTTACAGTGAAAAAAAAACACTATATATGGAGGAATTTCCCCCGATATATAGTGTTCTTTACCTGACGTGCTGCTGTATTTTTGCTTTACAGCAGCACGTACCATGCATGGCAGCCCGCTCTTATGATCTGGAAGGACCGCAGGGCATTCACCTTACCATGTGGACTTTGTAATTATTTATCCAGCCATTTAATATATTCAAAAATATTTCCATCTGGATCTGCGAAGTAAACCAGAATTTCCCCGGCTACACAAGCAGTTGGTCCGGATAAAATTTCAATACCGTTTTCTTTTAACTGTTTTACTGTAGCATCCATATCTTCAACTTCAAGACAGTAATGCGGACAATAAGGCTCCGCAACTTTAGGCTTTTCAAAATTACCTCTTAAGTCTTCAAGCAATTCCAGCTTTGAGCCGTTAATTTCAAGAAACGCAAATTTTATTTTCTGTTCCTCGGATTCATCAACCGACAACAATTTAAAACCTAATTTCTTTGTGTAGAATTCAATAGAAGCATCTACATCCGACACCTGGAAGCACATATGATCATACTTCATAATTTTATACCTCTCTAGTATTTATTTTACTGAACTCTGTTCAGGCATATTTTGTTATAACTTATTTTTATTGTAATGTCAATCTAACCCCTCTTGGCTCAAGAGAAGCACCGGCTGTACGCAGTTTACAAAGTTCTCCTGCAGAATCAGCATATCCATACTATTGGGTAGAACCATAGAAAAGTTCTGATAAGCGTTTTCCATAATCATACAATAATTTGCTTGCAGAGGGCTGTATATGAATATATGATTAAAGCGGTTTGTCACCGAAGAGACATTGTTTTAAGGAGCAGCAGATTCACTGAACCACAGGTGCATCCATAAACCTAGAAGGAATATGCATGAAAAACCTGGCCGGTTCACAAAAAAATTTTCAAGCATCAGTAAAGGAGTGGGTATGAGAAGGACAAGTATTTTAGTTCTTCCGGTGGTTTTAGTGGTTTTGGTGTTGACTTCATGTGGTACTTTGTTTACCGAAGGAGGCAGTGATTACCGCAGCGGTGCAGCAGCCTATGAAAAGCAGGAGTATGTGACAGCATTGCGGTATCTTTCCCAAGCTCTTGCAGTCAATCCTGAATTTGTCGAGGCAGAAGAACTGTTTTCTGAAGTATTTGCCGAAGGTACTTCGTATTACAAAAACCTAGCGGTCACCCATGAGGGGATCGAAGACCGGCAGTCGGCTGATCGTGTCTACTATGCATATGC